>CACYDC010000082.1 GCA_902773025.1 uncultured Ruminococcus sp. | reverse complement strand
TCTGTTAAAAGTTTTAATCGAGTATCAGACGCATTCACTTCTGTTTTAAATAAGTGCATTTCTGAAGAGCGCATTGAAGGTAACCCTGTTGACTTAGAAGAGGAATATACTCGCTATATCAAAGCAAAGAAGGAATCACTTGATGTATTCCGTGCAAAAGGGAAAGAACTGCAATGTATTATTCCTTCAAATGGTCCATTTGAGCGTTTCAGCCTATCTGAAGATGTCGCACGATTCTTGGTGTTATCTACTGTTAGGCCGGGTGAGCGTATGGATTTGAATCATTTTTTGAGCATTCTATATGATCATTATCATCTGGTAATTGGTCCACAAGAGTTTGCAAAGGCATATGGTATAGACTCTCCGGAAATGGATTTAGTCAATAGCTTTGTGTATAACCGTGAGGCATTTCAATCATTCCTCAAGGCGGCAGGATTCCTTAGAGATTTATCTGATGCGACATCAATTGTTGTTAACCCATATGAGGAGGTTTCTTTGCAATGAAATATATCATTGATTCTATTGTAAATGCGATTATCGCGCAGAAACCTTCAAAGGAAAAACAGTTACGTATTCGCCTTACTGGTTTTGAAGATGTTCGTATCTATGACTTCGTATGCCGTAGAATTGTGGATGAATACGCTCACCTTGATGTTGTTGCAAAACTTGCATCAGAAAAATATGAGTATTTTACTGAAAACGAGTTAAATTATCCTGTTCTTGAGCAAATGAAGGAAAATGACTGGGTCGCAGAAGAAAAGAGCTTGACGTATTATCGCAATTTGTCACAGGAAGAAGCACAACTGATCATCTTGATGGGCACAGAAGCAGTAGATGATCAGGGGGGGCTCAGTGATCTTTATTATATTGATCCAAGCCGTATTGTGGCAGATCTGCATGGCAGATATCATGAGATGTTTGGATTAAGAAACGAGGAGAAGCTTACCAGAGAGGCTGTTCTTATTGACAAGCTGTATTCTGATTTATTCTCACTTGTCCCTGTCAATATCTGCAAACTCAGCAACATGATTGATGACTGGGGTAATATCGAAAATGGGGAACACTTTATCGAACTCTTTTATGCTGCGTTACCCTTTTGGGGGTTGTGTAAGGACGGACAATATGCAACTCCTGTATCAAGAGTAATAAAATCTACGAGGAAAAATACTTTACAGAATAATTATGACTTCATTACGCGAAGAGCTTTCCGCAAAATGAATAAAAGTCAGTATAAGAAATATCTTAAAGCATTAGATGAATATCCTTCCAGTGAACAAGCTTTTTTTACTCCCGACTGGGATGGCTGGAATACACAAAGGCTTGATAGTTATGAAAAATTAGCTGAGGTATTAAGCGAATTTATCAGTGGGTATAATCTCGAGAAAAACCGTAATCTGCTTCTTTGGGTGGATTTTTCCATAATAGATCATATTTTAAACTTTAAACTCCCTACAGGTAATAAACCGAAACTTTTCAAATTAAACGTTCATGGAAATCCGCTGAGTGCATTAACACATGCTATATACGCCGTTGCCGGCGACAACGATGAAGATGCGTATGATGGCATTAAGATCAGTATAAATTCAGTAGAGCTTGCCGATGCTGTTGATCCACAAAAAACGGAAGATGAGCAGCTACAGCTGATAGATTCCTGGAGAAAAGTTTGCTTGGCTGCCGGAGGGGTTTTTGATTACATCAGAAGTCGTGGTATAGAAAAAGACGGAATACAACTTGATATTGTGGTTGATCCAGAAAATGTGTTTGCTCCCTATTCGGTTATGACCAATGTGGAACAAGGTATAGTTACAACTGCGTCGTCAAATAAAAAGCTGAGTAAAATCATTTTTGACTTGTCACGCTCTTTTGATGGAAAGCTACTGGCCGAGCCATCAACGAAATGTGAGTGGACATTTAGTCTCTCTGATGGATGGAATCATGCTTTTAATGAGTTGTGCGGCTTCTATGAACAATGGTGTGAAGACAAAATCGATAGCATCCTTCCATTGTTCCGGATAACAAATTATGAAGTCTTAGTTAGCGCGAAAAGTGATGAGGAATTTATAGACACTCTGAATAGCAGTGAACTGATTTGTGACTATGATTTACTCCGTTATATTAAGCATAAAGCAACAGACCCTTCTGGACAGAAGTGGTATGCTGAGTTTTTGTCTCTTGGAAGTGCCTTTGTTGATTGCTGCCGCAGTATTTACGAGAGAGGATTCTATGGGGACCTGGTGCTTATTGGGGATTCCAAGATTAATGCTTTCATTGATACATATGTTAAGCTCGGAACGAAGATAATAAATAGCACATTCACATCAGGAATGGAATGGGTTTTTAACTGCTTCATTCATGCATTTGCTATAGAACAAAACAGTCGTTCGGTAAGCTATGATGAAAGACAGACAACCTGTATTATCCCACCTTTTCATCCTGCTATTCTCCAAAAGAAGGTAGATCAATCTGTTTTCCTGTATGACGGGTGCAGAGAAATTATGCTGAACAAAACTGAAAAAACACCACTGAATAAAGTATGTGATGCGATTGATGGCCTGGAAGAAATGTCTGAGATTCATGAAGGGGTGGATATTTTCCCCGGAAAAAGTGGTTATTTCGGAGCTTCGAAGTCTTTTTCAGATTACTGTATTTGCGGAAATATCCAGGCGAGCATAAGAATGCTGGTTGAAGGTATCCGCAAAAAAGATGCGGTTTATGATGATGATTTCAGTGTTAACTCGTTCAAGCGGCTCGATGAAAATTCGAGAATGTATCTCGATGTAATTGAGACATATCTTAAGGCTATGCCAAATAGTCGTTTTAATATGGCAATTACTGTTGTTAATCCGGGCGATTTACAGCCGATTGTAGCTGCTGTATTTAATCATATTCAAACGCAGAAAAGGTATCTGGAAGAACATCTGGATGAGTTTTCAGTAGCACAGCGTATTGCAGTTCAACTTCATATTCTTGTTAAACCGGAAGATAAAGGTGGTAAAAACTATCTCACATATTGGGTGAATTCATTTTTCAGTGAGGACGAAAATGTTGATGTCAAAGTATATCTGAATGAATATGATAACACTGACACTATATTCCGTTTGTTAAGCTCACAGACAGATATTCTTTTCTTACAGGATGTCTTGACTCTCGATGAGTTAGGTTTTATCAAGGATAACACTCCAAATACGATTCGTCTTAATGAGTGCCGTTATCCTATAGTATTTAAGCCTATTCCGGTTATGAAGGATAGCGTCAAACGTAGAATTGAACTCACACAAAAACAATTCACAGCTTCTACGATTCATAGTCAGGTTGTAGCATTTTCTAAAGATTATGATACATATGGTTATCAAAAATCATCCGTTACCAAGGTGCTCTCGATTGACCGGGATCGAAGAAATCTAATACTACGATTACATGAATACTCAAATTGGGTCGTCTGTGTTGATGGTGGAATGGATGGAGCATTGCTACGCGATGACGCAACAATTGGGAATTATGCAATCATTGGATTTAGTACAGGTAAAGGCCGCCAAGGCCAATACAATCTAACAATAACAGCCCGAGCAACAATAATAGAAGCGGTGAACGAAAAGCTACGTTCACGTTTAAAACAGGCATTTCAATGGAGCGACAATAAGATTAACAAAGCAGCCGTTCACTGTATGGAAGAAGCAAAAAGACTTGATGGCGTCAGCCTTTTGAGCGCCATTAATCCACATGACTACAAGATCAATGAATTTCTTGCTTATGTGTTAACTGCTGCTGAAGTAGAGAAAATGACTGTTGAAAGTGGTGTTCAGGTAATAATTCATTTAGATTCTTATCCACACTGGTTTAACCACGAAATCACAAAGGAGGATGATTCAAACTCTCGTCCCGACTTTCTTCTAATTACAGCACATGTCAACGATGAAATGAAAATTGAACTTGATGCGAAAGTGATTGAATGTAAACTTGCAAAATATGGTGGATCAGACGCACATAAAGACAAAGCCAGGAAGCAGGTAGAACATGGAATATCACGTTTGTCAATGTTGTTTGATCCTGAATCAAAATCTATTCGTCGCAGATACTGGTTTGCTCAATTATATCGTGCATTGTCTTTTGCCCAGATTACATTCAGCACAGACGATGAGCACTTTATCCAATATGCAGATTGCATGCGGTCTATTCTGGAAGGTAATTTTACTATCAATTGGACCGGATGTATATTCGGCTATTGGAAGGACCTGAATGGCTTTTCAGAAATGATTACTGTTGATTCGGAAGATCCACGCATCGAGTACTATGATATTCCTCAGCAGGTAATCCAACGTTTACTTTTAGGCGATGAAAATGCTGATGTTACCTTCACTGACATTCCGATTTCACTGATCGATGATGAAGATGATTATGAGAAGGAGCAACGGGATAACTCTGCGGATGATGAATACAGTTTGGACTATGAAGAGAATCAAGAAGAAAAAACCGAGCCGAGTGGAATTTCTTCTAAGCCCGTTCTTTCTCCCAAAACGGAAATAAAAACCAAAGACGAATCTCCAAAAGCGAATGAGCACGAGGAACTCGTTAATACTCCGGCAGATGCAGCGTCTTCAGAAGAAAACACAGAGAATGAACATAATGAGAAGACAGATGAGAGTGGCGATAATTCTGCTGCTGTGACAGATATTCAACAGAAAGAGCATGGAGAAAAAGTAGATCTTAAGGATGTTCGTGTCTATATTGGTAAAGATCGTAATGGTAATAAAGTCTATTGGGAGTTCGGTAATCCCAAAATGGCAAACAGGCATTTGCTCATTACTGGTACATCCGGACAGGGAAAGACTTATAGTATCCAAACAATGCTGAAAGAATTGTCTGAAGATGGAATACCGGCAGTTATCTTTGATTATACAGAAGGTTTCAGACTTGATCAGCTTGATCCTGCATTTACATCTGCTCTTGCCAATAAGCTAGATCAGAAAATCATTTATCATTCAGGAGTACCTATAAATCCCTTCGTCCGTCATGAAATCGAATTGGCCGGAATGAAAATGAAGGAAAAGCCTGCTGATGTTGCTCAACGAATTGCAAATATATTTAAACACGTGTATAGCTTTGGGGATCAACAGTTTGCTGCAATTTATACTGCATGCCGTGCCGGTATAGAACAGTATGATGAAGCAATGAACATGATGCACTTCAAGGAAAAACTTGAGGAGGATAAGAACCCAGCTTCAAAGACTGTACTATCCAAAATGGCTCCGTTTCTTGATAGTGTTGAGTTTGTAATTGATCCCGATTTTGATTGGGGAAAGATTATTCATTCAAATGGCACAGTAACCATCATGCAGCTCACCAATTTTGTGAGGGAGATACAGGTTATCATCACCGAGATGATGCTTTGGGATGCTTGGCATTATAACAAGAAGTTTGGTAACAAAGACACACCTTTTGTTGTAGTTCTTGATGAAGCACAAAATCTATCACATAAATCCTCTTCTCCTAGTGCGATGATTTTGACAGAAGGCAGAAAGTTTGGCTGGTCGGCATGGTTTGCAACACAGTCTTTAAAAGTCCTCGATAGTGATGAAATTGTGCGTCTCCAGCAGGCTGCTTTTAAACTATATTTTAAGCCTACTGATGAAGAAATCACGACGGTTGCAAAATCAATTGATCCGACCGGAGGTGCCTCTACATGGACAAGTTCGTTAAAAGGCTTGAGAAAAGGTCAAGCTATTGCTATCGGAGATCGTAATCGTCCTGATGGCGTTTTCGGACATGTAAATCCAGTCGTAACAGGTATAGCATCATTTGAGGATAGAGAAAATGAAACTAACTAATCTGAATTTCCATCAGACATTTCCGCCAGATGCGGCTATGCTATCGAGACTGTTAACTTCAGATGTTTTTAACGCCCCTTTGACAAAAGAAGAAATCTCTTCGAGAACAGGCATTCCAACAGGGAAAAACAGCGGTAAGGTTGAACCCCATATAGATTATGCATCATATATGGGGCTAATCGAGGACTCATTTAAAGAAGGTAAACACAATCTGAAATTAACAAGCCTAGGTTTACAAGTGTTGAGGGAAGATCCGGCTTTCAGTGAAAATGTTACCCGTTTGCTCTGTCACCTCAGACTAACATCTCCATATGGAGGAGCACCTTTGTGGGAGACAGTAGTAAGTGAGGTTTTAGCAGCCAACAAAAATACTATGTCGGTTATCTCCTTAATGGATAACCTGCAAAGAGAAACTCCTGTTAATATCAATATGGGGCCCTTTTTTAGCTCATATGAGGACACTTTGTTTTCTGCTCTGAAGCTTATTGAACGGGATACAGATTCTATTAAGTTAAATAAGCATATAGTGAATCAAGAGTTGATATATGTTTATGCTTACATTCTTTTCAGAGAGTGGGAAATTACATTTCCAGGACAAGACGAATTAACAGCATTAGAAGTTGAAGGTAGCTTTATGCCACGTGCTCTCGGGTGGCATAAAACGGATTTATACATGGTTATGGAAAAGTTTCAGGATAAAAGACTTGTCACTTTCAATAGGCAACTGACCCCATATACCGTTACAAAGAATTGTTTCTCGGAACAGATTATACCGCTTCTTTATAGCGAGTTGCTTTGAGGAGGGCTCAATGAAATTCGGAGATATATTATCCTTTCGGAAAGACCTATTCTTTGAAGGTGCAGTGCAGGCA
Source organism: uncultured Ruminococcus sp. (assembly GCA_902773025.1). Classification (GTDB taxonomy): domain Bacteria; phylum Bacillota; class Clostridia; order Oscillospirales; family Acutalibacteraceae; genus UBA1213. The sequence continues at coordinate 873 of CACYDC010000082.1, read as the reverse complement.
GACTGGTTTTACCAGCCGGAAAAGGCCTCAATTGTTGCTGAGAATTTTGTGTTTCACGGAAGTGAATACTATGGAGTTAGTGAAACAGCCGGAAATAAAAAGTTTACTGATACCGTTCGCTTTGTAAATGATATTTCACAAAGAGTATATGATGATCAGGCTGTCAATTCCCTGACTCTTGCAATTGCTGGTTATGGCACAGGTAAGTCTCATTTGGCTGTAACTCTAGCGACCCTTTTGTCTGGGAGCCAATACCAGCCGGCAACATATCTCCGAATATTGAATAATATCCGGGATATAGATTCCATCGCAGCAGATAGTATCGGTTCATACACACAGAAACAGAACCTTGTACTTGTCCTAAACGGTATGAGAGATTTTAATCTGCACTATGAACTGTTAAAATCTGCCCAGAAAAGCCTAAAGCTGTATGGTTGTGATGACACAAATTTAAAAAAGCTCAACAGGGCCTTAGAAACAGCGTTTCGTTTTTTCGAACGAAATGCAGATAATATGCTCCCTGCTTTTGAATCTTTTGCTCCTAATTTTGGATATCTAGAAAAAGGAGCTGTCCTTGCTGAAAAACTTCGCAATAATCTAGGTGAGGATGAAGCAGCGTTTAATATCATTAATGCGGTTTATGAAGATGTAAATGGCCATGCTATTCGCTGGGATGAGGGTATTTCTGCATCAGCAGTTTTAGAGACTTTGATGAGTGAATACTGTGGAATTAGCGGTCCATTCTCTAAGATTGTCATTATTTTTGATGAGTTCGGAAGATATCTTGAATACGCATCTTCAACTACAACTGCTCATTCCGGAGACTCAGCTTTACAGCAGATATTTGAATGCTCGCAGAATTTTGGTGGCAAT
>CACYDC010000081.1 GCA_902773025.1 uncultured Ruminococcus sp. | reverse complement strand
TCAGTGTTTCTCCGGTCTTTTTATTAAAAACCTATTGACACCGGGATGACAAAGTGATATATTATAGATAACGATTAAACAATCTTTTAATCGTTGTTCTTAAGCTATTAGTTTATAAGAGGTGTTTGTTATGAAAAAAACATATAAAATCGAAGTCGATTGTGCAAACTGTGCCGCAAAAATGGAAGACGCTGCTAAGAAAACTGAAGGCGTCAAGGATGCCGTTGTAAACTTCATGACTCTCAAAATGAAGGTTGAATTTGAAGAGGGAGCAGAACCGAAGGATGTTATGGATAAGGTTCTGAAAGCCTGCCGCAAAATAGAGCCGGATTGTGAGATATATTACTGAACAACATGATTCTCTGTGAAGCTGTCATTTTACGTCAAAATAATTAAATATTTTTTTAATCATAGAAGGGATCATGATGACTAAAAAACAAAAAAAGAACCTTATAAGAATAATTGTTTCATCTGTTATGATGATAGTGTTTCTTTTTATTCCGGTCGAAGGTATTATAAGATTTTTGTTGTTTTTGGTACCTTATCTTCTGATAGGATATGATATTCTCATAAAGGCTGTAAAAGGTGTTATTAATCTACAGCCCTTTGATGAATGCTTTCTTATGGCGCTTGCTACAGTCGGAGCTATGGTAATAGCCGTAACGACAGACGGAGATTATATAGAAGCAATTGCTGTAATGCTTTTTTATCAGATAGGTGAGTGGTTTCAGAGCTATGCTGTTGGTAAGAGCAGGAAAAGCATAACGGAGCTTATGGATATAAGACCTGATTATGCAAATATAGAAGAGGACGGGAAAATAGTAAAGGTTGATCCGGATGAAGTAGAGATCGGTACAGTCATAGTCGTACAGCCCGGTGAAAAGATACCTATAGACGGAGCTGTCATGTCCGGAAGTTCCTTGCTTGATACGGCTGCACTTACTGGAGAAAGCATACCCAGAGAAGTTGGAGAAGGGGACGAAGTAATAAGCGGCTGCATTAATACCAGCGGGCTTATTCGTATAAAAACGACAAAAGAATTTGAGGAATCCACCGTTTCAAAGATACTTGATTTAGTGGAAAATGCAAGTTCAAAGAAATCTCATTCCGAAGCATTTATTACAAAATTCGCAAGAGTTTATACCCCGGCAGTGGTTTTTGGTGCAATAGCTCTTGCAGTGCTGCCGCCGCTGTTTAGTATGATTGTACTTTCTTCTCCGGCAAACTGGACCGACTGGATATACAGAGCACTGACGTTTCTTGTAATAAGCTGCCCATGTGCGCTTGTAATAAGTATACCGCTCAGCTTTTTTGCCGGAATAGGATGCGCAAGCCGGGAAGGAATCCTTATAAAGGGTTCTAACTATCTTGAAATTCTTTCTGATACAAAAACTGTAGTTTTTGATAAAACGGGAACGCTGACTAAGGGTGTATTTGAGGTTTCAAAAATCGAAACTAACGGAATCAGTGAAAAAGAGCTGCTGACTATTGCGGCAGCGGCAGAGCAGTATTCTTCACATCCGATAGCCCTGTCTATAGTAAAAGCAGCCGGAAATGCTGAACTTCCAAAGACGAAGGATGTAAAAGAAACAGCCGGTCACGGAGTACAGGCTGAGATAAACGGTGATACAATACTTGCAGGCAATGCAAAGCTTATGAGATCAGCTGGTATTGAAATACCTCAGTACACTGGTTCAGGAGTCGTAGTTTATATTGCGAGGAATAGTACATACTTAGGAAGGATCATTATTTCCGATGTTGTGAAACCCAGTTCTGCAAAGGCAATAGAAAACCTCAGAAGCAGCGGAGTGAATAGGGTTGTTATGCTTACCGGCGATCACGATACATCTGCAAGATCAGTGGCGGAAGAACTCGGAATTGACGAAGTTTACAGTGAGCTTCTGCCGTCAGACAAGGTGGAGAAAACAGAGGAGCTTCTCAGTCAATGCAAAAATGGTGAAACACTTGCATTTGTCGGAGATGGTATCAATGATGCACCTGTTTTGTCAAGAGCGGATATTGGTATTGCGATGGGTGCAATGGGTTCAGACGCTGCAATAGAAGCGGCGGATGTAGTTCTTATGGATGATGATCCCGTCAAGATATCAAAAGCTATCAGAATATCAAGAAAATGTCTGCGGATAGTAAAGGAAAATATCTGGTTTTCAATTGGTGTAAAGCTTGTATGCCTGTTGTTAGGAGCGATTGGCATTGCAAATATGTGGATGGCGATTTTCGCCGATGTGGGAGTAATGGTATTAGCGGTTCTGAATGCGATCCGCTGCATGAAATATTAAAAAAATCAGCGTAATACGGCATTATGTTTTTGTGCCGTGTTACGCTGAACTATTATTTTACACTACAAATCCGCCGTTTACTCCAAGTACCTGTCCGGTAATAAATGAAGCGTTTTCGTTTGCAAGAAAAAGAGCAGCCTGAGCAATATCGTCAGGTGTACCGATAGTACCTGTTGGTGTATCATTCTTCAAAGCTATAATATCATCATCGCTGAGATGAGAGTTCATATCTGTCATAATAACACCCGGGGCAATACAGTTTACAGTAATACCGCTGAGACCTTCCTCCATTGCAAGCGCCTTCGTAAGTCCTATTATGCCTGCTTTTGCAGCGGAATAGTGAACCTCACATGATCCGCCGACCTGTCCCCACATTGATGAAATGTTGATTATACGTCCCCATTTATTATTTATCATATGTGGGAGAGCTGCTCGGCAGCAATAAAATGCGCTGCTTAGGTTGGTGCTTATCATTCTGTTCCAGTCCTCATCGGTTATATCTGTAAAAAGCTTTGTCTGGGATATACCGGCATTATTGATAAGGATATCAATTTCTCCTATGCTGTCAAACATTTCCCTTACCTGTACCGGGTCAGAAACATCAGCCTTGACCAGATGCACAAACGGATAGTCACTTGATATTTCAGAATATAAGTTTTTAGCCTTGTATTCTGATTTGAAGTAATTTATCCAGACATTGTATCCGTTCTTTGCAAAGCTTCTTGCACACTGTGCGCCTATTCCTCTTGAAGCGCCTGTTATCAGTACGTTTTTCATATCAGACCTTTTGCAGAACCTTTACTATCTCGCCGACAAAACCGTAATGCCAATCTCCATTTGGATAGCTTTTGTTAATTATTTCCGTATCAAGGAAGCAATCTTTTTCTAGCTTCTGACGGTACAGCTTTTTGCATATTACAACAAGCTCTGCCTGTTCAAAATACGGCGCTTTGTCTCCGTACACAGGCACAAGTCCTGTCTCCTTAACCTTGTCAACATCCCTGCCTGAATGACTTCCGCAGTAGCCAAGCTCCTTCATCATCTTGTTTCCGAAGAAAGAAAGTGTATAATAGTCATTGCTGTCAATAAATTCAAGAGTATAGCGTGATTCACGGATAAAAGCGAATGTTACGTTTTTGTTCCACAAAATTCCCACTCCACCCCAGCTTGCGGTCATAGTATTCATTTTTTTGTCATTGCCAGCGGTAACAAGCATCCACTGATCGTCAATAGCATGAAAAAAGTTTGTGTCAAGCTTTTTAGGGTCAACAGTTTTGAAAGCCATATTAATTCCTCCGATTATAATTTTTATATAATGATATTATCATCATATTAGAATTATAACACTATAAAAAAAAAAAGTCTACAAGATTTTCTAAGCGCAGAGCCAGCGTGACGCTGGACCCAAAACAGTCTTACACCACTTTTTTCTTAAACCAACTTCTATGAATCACGGGCAGTGCCATTCCGTTT
>CACYDC010000080.1 GCA_902773025.1 uncultured Ruminococcus sp. | reverse complement strand
GAGAATTAGCTGATCATTCAGTTCAGGAACAATACGCTGGTTACTCCAACCCGTGAAATCTGTATCTTCAGTTAACCTTGTCTGATATTGTCCAGCACCGCGATCCATCATATATGTCGGTGTCAGGTACGGCTGCCCAGCAAAGACATCCACCACAGCCTTCGCAGCATCAGCCTGGAATTTTTGGTGTTTGTATTGTATTCTCATTTGTCTGCCCCCTTAGATGACTTTTACTCTAGTGTCAGGTGCAAGCATTTTGAATATTTCACTAACGTTGATTTTTGATGGGCTACCTTCAAAGCTGCTATCACGGAATACCGCCCTCAGAGGCTGACGTTTTGCGATTTCCTTTACCACACTATCGGAAATGTTCTCATCAAAGCATGCAATTAAATCACCTTTGTTATATGTATGAACAGTATATCCGTCTATTTCTTCAGAAGAATAAGGCATCGAAAGAGGAAGGCCCCATTCTAACAAGCATCCAAACAGTAGATCTATATCTGTTCGGTCTGCTTTAACATTTGATTCCAGCATTGAAAGCATTCCTTGGCTATAATCATTAGCTTCATAATAAACGTCATTCATATTACTGGAATCTAGTTCGAACACTCTAAAGCCAACGTCTACGGATTCGGTCTCTAATGGTTTTTCTTCTAATATTTGTGCTCCCGCTTTTCGGATTCTCTCTTCTCCAATCCCACAAATTGTATGCTCATATCCTAGCTTATCAAGCATTTTAATTGCTGATTGGATTGATGCTTTTGTCTTAGCATCGGTCCCGCCTCTAACTAACGCTTCATCAAGATTTTCTGGAAGTTGAACCATAATAAATTTCCGTTTTCCATTATCTTCAGAATTAAGCTTCATAACTGCATGTGCTGTTGTAGCAGAACCTGAAAAGAAATCCATAACTATAGCGTCCTTGTCTTCCCTAGTTGCAGCTTTAACGCAGTCGTAGACAGCATATAAGCTTTTAGGAAAAGTAAATGAGCATCCACCAAGAAGCTTATCAAGGAGTTTTGTTCCATATTCACTTGAATCATATCGTGCGTTTGCCCACACACTTCGCATAGTACCTTCGTCTTTGTTGAAGATGATTTGAATGGTATTTCTTCCTGGTTTAGCCTCTAATTTCTCGAAAATTCTTTCTACGCTTTGCCTCGCATATCTCCATTTCTTTTCATCCCCATTATCCGTAATCGGCCATATCTCATAAGAACCATCTTCACGAAGGATGTTAGCGCTTGCGGGATGGTAATCATTGCTTGGAACCTCACCGATTCCAATTATTTTTCTGTCTTTCACATAAAATGGATAAAAACACATCCTCGCATCTGTCCTGTCAGATTCTGTCCCGCTATCACGCAGGTTTCTTGAATCAATTTCATCTTTTGGAAAATCAGCCAAATACTTATTACCATCTGCTGGATAGACAAAAATCAAATATTCATTAACGTATGAGAAGTTGTTACCTTGCTGCCCTCTCGGATTATGGACTACCGAAACATAGGAATGTTCATATCCCGATTCACCAAATACTTCCTTTAATATATTTGCAAGATTAGCGAACTCATTTTCATCGATTGCACAAATGAATACTCCATCTGGTGATAATAAATTTCTTGCGAGTAATAGTCTCTGATACATCATCGAGAGCCATGCAGAATGGAATCTTGCGGAGCCTACTGGGTTAGCTGTCAGCTTTGCGCCTTCTTCATCAATTAGTCCCGCTTGTTCTGCAAATTCATCTTCATCTACTGAAAAGTCATTCCTGTAGATATAGTTTTTCCCAGTGTTATATGGCGGATCGATATATATAAGTTTCACTTTATGCAAATAGCTTTCCTGTAAAACTTTAAGGACATCAAAATTATCGCCTTCAATATAAATGTTCTCGGTACTATCCCAATTGACACTGCGGTCTTTGCGCGGTCTTAGCGTTTTTCTAGTCGGCTTATTTGCATCAACAATTGCCGTTCTTTTACCGACCCACGACAATTCAAATGCCTCATCGCCTTCAATTAACTCTGTTGAAAGCATTTGTTTTAGCGCTGTAAAATTGATTCCCCTTTTGAGATTGCCATTTTCATCTTTGGTCTCTCTTATACAGTTAGGGAAAACCGACGCTAATTTATCGATATTTTTTTCCACCATGTCCACTGACTCCATTCTCATCTTTTCCATTCTAGAGAACCTCCAATTCTTTTCTTAGTTTCTTCAGCTCTGTATTCAGCTGGACTTGTTTGTTTAATTGTTTTTCCTTCCGAACCTTCTGCTGCAATACTGTAATCTGCTTCTGCAACTCCTGTCTTCTGTTATCGCGCTCAACAGAGTCTTTCAGACTTTCCTCATTCTCAGTCTGTAACGCATCACCTGCAATCTGCCGGACATAGTTTTCATAAACTTTATCGATATTCAGGCCATCAATTTTAAGCGG
>CACYDC010000079.1 GCA_902773025.1 uncultured Ruminococcus sp. | reverse complement strand
TCATACAGGTCATCTATAATAGCCTGTATTTCTCGCTTGACCTCCTCAACAGTTACACCGTTCTGCTCGGCAACAGTATTGAGAATATCCTCGATGTTTTCCATTCTTCATTTCCTCCGAATCAATAATCGTATAATAGAATTATAGCAGACTTCATGCCGAAAGTCTACGATTTTTCTGTAAACTAATCGTCGAAGAATGACGGAAAATGTCGAATAAAGAACTTTGATCCCACTGGGTTCAAAGTTAAAGGCAGAAGATCGAATGTTTCTATGCCACTTTTGATATAAAAAGTATACGAATGTATGATTGCACAAAAAAGATTGTTTTATTGGATGCTGTTAAAGATTCATCAATATTTACTTTTTTCTCGCTTATATTATTGACAAGGACCCTGTTTTTTGGTATAATAGATTAGTATGGCTATGTGAAAATGGCTGTATAATGACGGCAACATTAATTTTGCTGAGATCGTTGGGAACACGTAAAGCCAGAGGTAACTACTATGAATAAGAAAACATTTAGACTTGGCGAACTATTTTGCGGTCCAGGCGGAATTGCCTGCGGTGCGCACAAAGCACAAAGCAAAGACGGGAGCTTAACAATTGAACACGCTTGGGCATCGGATTTCGATCCTGATACTTGTCTTACATACGCTCATAATATATGCGGAGGTGACAATAGCTCTGTATATTGCGAAGATGTAAGAGAACTTGATATAGATGCTCTTGCTGAGATTGACGCTTTTGCGTATGGGTTTCCTTGCAATAGCTTTTCAAACGTTGGCGAACATGAAGGTCTTGACAATGAAAAATTCGGACAGCTTTATACCTACGGAATTAAGGTGTTAAAGCGCTTTCAGCCTGATTGGTTTTTAGCTGAAAATGTTAGCGGTCTGAAATCGGCTGGTTCGGGAGAGCATTTCAAGCAAATTCTCAAAGATATGGAAGAAGCGGGCTATGTGCTTGTTCCTCATATGTATAAGTTTGAATTATACGGTATCCCGCAAACAAGACATAGAATTATAATTGTTGGTATTAGAAAAGACCTTGACGCTAAAGGTTTTAAATTCTACGTTCCATCGCCCGATCCTTATAAAGATTGTGACATTAGTTCAAGAACAGCATTAGCGGATATTCCTGCTGATGCTCCAAACAATGAGATACGACAGCTTCAGGATAAAGTTAAACGTAGATTATCCTATATAAAGCCCGGAGAAAATGTTTGGCAGGCACAAGATTTGCCTGAAGAATTGAAAATAAAGACAAGAACCAAGATAAGTCAGATATATAGAAAGTTAGATCCTGATAAGCCATCCTATACAGTTACAGCTGCGGGAGGTGGAGGCACTTTCATGTATCATTGGTCTGATGAGCAGAGAGAACTAACAAACAGGGAGCGTGCGAGAATACAGACATTTCCTGACGATTATGAGTTCTTTGGCAAGTATTCATCAATTAGAAAGCAGATTGGTATGGCTGTTCCACCCGAAGGCGTAAAAATAATTTTTAATGCCATTCTTGATACATTTGCCGGGATTGAATATCCACACATTGACGCTACTATGAATGAATAATATAAGGGTGTGAATATATGATTCCGAAAACTGTATTCAATCAGCCATCATTCCTAACCAACAATTTTGATGAGCCTGTTCTATATGCACCAGCACGAGTTAATCAGTATTCTCCCAGCAACATATTACAAATTGTGACTGCATTTACAGATTGTGAAAGAATATCAACTCATATGATAGCTCTTTCCGATGGTATGAAGTGTAATCAGTTTGTTAAGGGGCTGAAGGTAGAAATTATTTTAGGAATGACAAAGTCAAGCCTGTCAGCAAAAAAGCATGAAGATATTTGTCGTTTGATTGATGTGATCAATTCATCAAGTGGAATGCCTGAACTTTCTTGTAGATATATATGTAATGGACCGGAGGTTCATTCAAAAGTATATGTATGGAGTTATCCTGATAAGGGATTGCTGATTCCTACAACCGCCTATTCAGGTTCATTAAATTACACTATGAACGCATTTTATAAGCGGAGAGAAAATGTGTCTATGTGCAATAGTTTAGATGCGTTTTATTATTTTCAGGAACTGTTGCCAGATACAATTGATTGCCTTGATACAAATGTTCCGTCAATGCTCAAAAATGTAATAAATAATGCACCTTCTGCTGTTGAAGCTGTTGAAGCATATGAAACAGACTACAATGATTATGATAGAGTGATTCCAGTTGGAACAATAAATGTATCTTTATTAAAGGCAGATGGATCTGATACTGGCTATGGTTCAGGAGTAAACTGGGGAATCCGTAAGAACGGTACAAAAAGGGACTTTAATCAAGCGTATATTCCGTACAATACTCAAGACAAAGTCTATGGTTTTTTCCCAGATCGGCAGACCCCCAATGACTTAAACTGTCCTATTTTCAGAGTTATTACAAAAGACTTTGGATCATTTCATATGAGAATGGCTCAAGCTGGAAATAAAGCATTAGAATGTGCAGAGAATAATTCTATCATTGGTTTATGGCTTAGACGCAAATTAGGTATTCCATCTGGTGCAATGATAACCAAACAAATGCTTGTCAATTATGGAAGAACATATGTAACATTCAGAAAGTATCCAGACAACACTTATTTGTTAGATTTTTAATAGCATAAGTAAAAGCTCCGCAAATGCGGAGCTTTTATTATTTTATGATTTCCTCATAAAGATTAAGCAGACTTTGTTCTCGGATTTTCTTTTTTAGTTGGCACTCCCAAATCACTATAACTTTCCAGCCTTGGGATTTAAGGAGTTCTGATTGTTCTTTATCCCGCTTAACATTGCTGTTGATTTTCTTAGTCCAGTATTCCACATTGCTTGAAGGCATTACAAACCTTCCGCAGTCATGCTTATGCCAAAAACATCCGTTCACAAACACTACTGTCTTATATTTTCTCAAAACTATATCAGGTTTTCCAGGTAAAGAACGCACATTCTTTCTATATCTTAGTCCTTTTGAAAACAAATATTTGCGTACTATTTCTTCCGGCTTTGAGTTGGTGCTTCTAATATGAGCCATATTCATACTGCGAACTTCTTTTGAATGATTATCAGCCATATTCTCTCCATTGCTAATCAATCAGGAATACGCATACCTGAAATATCAGGAGGCATATTCTTGACCATATAATCAATGATCTTATCCCAATCATGGTTGATGTCTTCAAATTGTATTGCAAGATTATCTGCTTGCAGTTTTGTTTTAGTATTAGGGATAAAGTCGTGCTTCTTTAAGAAAATTACTTTGTTATTTGAATTCTTCAACAGAGCATAGACACTAATTGCTCCGATAAGCTCTACTGATCCTCTTGGTTTATCATTATCTCTATCCCACGGTGTCCTGCACATGATAACCGCATCAGGTAAGTTATTGATTTTCTGATTCTGACGCATCTTCAACTTGCTGGTTTCAAATAAAAGCCATTTGCCGCTTCTCGTTGATTTTATATCAATAGTCCATGCCTTAATCTGAACATCGCAGTCATCCCATTCTCCACGAGGATATATATCAAAATTTACTGGAAAATGAATTCCATACTCCTCTCGTAACATTCGTGAGACTGCAACCTCAGCCATTTTTCCAATTAGATTGTCACGGGCTATTTCCTTTACAGAACGAGCTTTGGTATCTTTTTGTCCAAATTCAATTTGTTGCTGAGATTTTGCCGATTCTTCAGAAAAAGTAATGCATTTCTGCATTTCGTCCGGAGTTAGAGTGATAATTTTATATCGTTCCATCTGTTTCACTCGCTTTCTTCAGTCACATCATAGTACATTATCCCATGCGGTAGCTTAATATTTGGAATCCAAAGCTTTTTGCCGTTCCAGCCTTTATTACCTGTAACCTGATACATAGTCAAAACCGGCTTATCTGTAAACTGACCTCCTAATTTCCAATCATTCGGAGACAGCAATGCACCAGTTCCCTGAGCAACATCTCTTTCTCGTCTGACGATAAGAATACCTTGTCCTGTCGGTGTGTCCGCAAGCATTGTATCTAACACGGAGATAAAAGCGGAGAGTTTGAAATCAAGACTCGGAATAATATGTGACAGCACCTCTTTAATAAATCTAAGACTAACCTGATAATAAGGATCAGTATTATCAAATGTCTTTAACAGCTCAGAAATGCCTTCAATATTATCATTATCTGGATAGAACGGATAGTAGTTTGTTCCTCCGGAAATAATCTCAACGTGCTTATTATCAAGCACATTCTTTCGTGTCGGATTGAGTCCTTCAGGATAATAGATCTTAACATCATCAATTCCACGTTCAATTTGAGCAATAATAGAATTGTTAGTGGCATTTATATCAGAGAACAGCTTGTAAAGCTGCTCATCAATATAAATCATCATCATGCCCGGATCACGGTCGTATCCAAACATTCGGCTATGTTGCCACATAGTATCTGCCTGCGGTTTCTTGCTTGTCCGTGTGTAATAGATAGTCTGTAAGCCGGGGAAAGTTACACCTCTGCCGAGTGTATTTCCTCCAATAACAATATTGCTGCCTTGAGCATAAGCAGAACTATCCACCTCGTTTGTGCCGTTCATAATATAAACATTGATTTCATCGTTCATAACGAGGCTTTCTGCTTTACTATATATAACATCATCTGATTGTTTAGCATTTTTTTGAGGATTGATTGAAGCACACTGTTTAATTATCTCTGCCTTAAATTCAGAATGGTTTGTTTTGCACCATTCAAGTACTTTTTTTACTTCTTTTGCATAAGTCTGATGTGCGGCTTGTCTTACGCTTGGGTGAATGAGTGCATTGCATACTTTTCCTCCTGACGCAAGGATTTGAGCCGATACAGCTATATGGCGTAGAACGGCTTCTTTTGTATCTTCCTTAACACTCTCAAGGAAAGTTATACAGTCAGGTTTCTGAGAGGATGGAAAGAAAAAGTCTCCGCCTAAATATGAACTGCCTGGCTGGAAATAGTATGTAAAGTAAGGATGCCAACCTGACGCAAGGGTTTGAAGCAAGATAGCCTGCGGAGTACCCGTGACTTGAAGATACAGACTGCTTGTTGCCCCGTTCTTTATTGAGTCAAGATACTTGTTTATGGAAGACTGCTGATTTCCTTTACGGTTTATATAGGTATTCAGCGAAGCGGCATCAGCCTCATCATCAATAATAAAAAGTGGATTACCCTTCATAAATCCAGTAGTATTAAGTGTGTTTGCCCATTTTCTTAGCACTCTATGATTCTTTTTCAAAATGATGATTGCAGGGTCTATCAGACTGTTTTCTACAAATTTGCCTGTATCATCTTCACCGCAGATGCAGAAGCCGTCAAGATCAGATTTTACTCTCTCTATCGTTTGTTGCTGAAGTACAACATTATCTGTTGTGAGAATCAGAAAAACAGGGAAACCCAAATCGGCGGCTTTGCTTAAAATGCCGAACATCTGACCTGTTTTGCCTGACTGTACGTTGCCAAAGAGCAGACCTATTTCGTGGCTTGTAAATGAAAAAGTACTGATATAATCTTTTCCAATATCCTCAGCTGTCTTTGAAATTGATTCTGCCAACTTTTCATTTCCTCTTGAAATGATTTTATTCAGATAATTTTTCAAGTACTGCATATATTAACCCTCATCATTTGAAGCGCTGAACTCAACGATCCAAACATCTAACTCGTTTCCCTCATCATCAATGACTGTTTTATCCGTCTTTGTGAATGTCAAGCAGTCACAACCGTAAGCGGCAAGGACTTCCTTTGTTACCATACCTACTCTGTCTTTATCTGCCTGAGTATCTAAAACGTGCTTGACTAAGCCAGCATTCTCTAAACGTCCTTTAAGCCAGCGCCCTAAAATATGCTCGCTTCCTACTGCACTGAGCTGTTTGTTATTCTGGCTCGTAGTATGTGCCTTGAACATAAAACCGTCATCGGTCACTATATAAAACGGAACATTCTTTTCAGGATAACCAGGCAAAGAATATATCTTGCTCGAAACAGTAATCTGAAATTCGTACCAATCCCTTGACTTGGGCTTTTTAGGATTTCTTGTGTCAAGAGAATAGCATACGTTTATATTAGATTGAGTATAATGCTTTGTATCGTCCATAAAACGTTCATCATAAGCAGGAACCTTCAAAGGTAGTGTAAACGTCAGTTCAGTCTTATGTTTCATATAGATGTTCACATCAGTTTTGGGGAGTTCATCAACGCTGTCAATACCAGTCAATGAAACGTTCTGCTCTCTAATAAGCGGCATATCACTTGCTTCGGAAATATTAACAGAACAAGAGGGAGCTATTACACGCTTGATGAATTCTGAGATCTTCAGTGCTTCATCAAAATCCTCGGTCAAAGAACAGATTTCATACTGACGGCGATTGCTTGCTTCCAGTTTTAGAACACTAAGATTAGCAGAGCCAATTACAGCAGAAAATGGCTTTCCGTCCTTATAGAAACAGTAAACTTTTCCGTGATATTTCAAAGGACGGACGATTCGGACTTCGCCAATCCCCATATCTTTCCATTTCTTGTTTATCTGCAATGCAGTATAGTAGATTTTTTCGGGCATACCCTCAATGTAATACATACCTATAACGAGCGTAATTTGCTTAACAGAGCTTTCGCAGATAATACGATCAAGTTCTTCTAACGAAGCAAGAGAAACATAGCCAACAGCAATCTCTACTTTATCAGCTTTTGAAATCTGCTGTCGGATGTTTTCATCTATCGTTTCCTGATTGTCTTGAATGCCTAACGGCAGCATATTTGAATACAATACCTTCATAAAAAAACCCCCAGTCTCATTTCAACAATAAGCACTAAGAAAAAACTATATTCTTTATTATTATAGCACAAAAGCAATAAAATTTCAATAGAAAAGGGTGATTTTCTTAATGATTGTTTTGGAAATCTATTATTCGAGGATTAGAGTGTTGAACAAGTTGTATACAAGGAAATCAACAAGAGGGTTTCTGCACAATGCAAAAGCCCTCTTGTTAGATAAAACGATAGTTTAACACTTTTTATTGATTATCCAGCTTGACCGTTCAAACGGCTGTACATAAGTCTCGTTCTCTGCCAGGTCATAGCCGAGCGATTGAGCAAGCGTTACCGCACGTTCCGATGCTTTCTGCCCGTCTGGTAACTTACGGATATATCCGCTAATATGCTTTACCTCGGTTTCGTAACGATCATCTCCGGCTATGGTGCGGATATGCTTTGTTCCTGTTGGAACTCTCAGCTTA
>CACYDC010000078.1 GCA_902773025.1 uncultured Ruminococcus sp. | reverse complement strand
TCAATTCTCAATCGCAGAGACACCCTCTGCCGTAACTGCCATTACAGAATGACAGCTAATATTGCACTGACACTTGAAAATGCCGTGTCGCAGACACCTCAGCTCAACGCTGATATGGTGCCGAATGTAAGACCGTCCAAAGCCGGGTTGGACACACTTGCCTAATGCAAATGATATAAATACTGACTGTGTTTATTATATGATACGTCATTTGATTTGTCAATGAAATTTTTTGCTATAAATGAGCAAATCCAAAATTTTTCGTGAAACTGCACAAATATCGGCAGTCCGAACCCCTCCACCGCCTGCGGCGGTCCCCCTCCCCTTTCAGGGGAGGCAAGAGTTCTGACTACAAGGTTACTGTGTGTTTCATTTACAATTTTATAACCGTATGCTTAAAATAATGCTGTTGTAAGCTAAAAACTCGGCTCGCCTCCCCTGAAAGGGGAGGTGGCATTTCGTCACGCAAGTGACGAAATGACGGAGGGGTTTCGAGGGCGGAAATAAAGTTGAAAATATCTTAAAATTATTTTGGAAAAAATTCTTTGTGCAATTTTCAAATTTGCTCATTTATAGTTTTTTGCTGAATTTTCCGGAAAACAAATCTTCCTGTTTATTTTTTAATCAATCATTTTATACATCACACGGGTATTAAGCCATTCCTCAAAGCCACATTCTTCATCCCTTTCCCATAAAGTCGTATCTTTTGCGACTTCGGGATATGGCTGAGCATCTCTGCGTCTGCCTGCAATAATGTTGAACTGATCCCTGCTCATGATAAGATGAGGTTCGTCAAACGAATTTCCATTGAAATTACGGTCAATCACATCAGAATATGCCCTTGCTGCAAGTTTCTTTTCCAATCTTTATAAAGTTCAATATCATGCTCAAACATTGTATGCCCGAGCATGAGCCAGCCGTCAATCCTGCTGGATTTTTACAGAAAGTTCGGGATTATCATATATTTTTTCATAGTTCACAGATAAATCTTCTAAATTCCATAAAAACGGATCTTTTTTAATTTCATTGTCAAAGCTATTTATATCAAAAGTCGATGGTTCTCCTACTTTTATATTATTCCTAAGTTTTGTATCGTATCCATCGTTGTCAAAATTATTTGTCACAAGAACAATATTGTGACCATCCATACGTTTAACCTCATCGAACGAACTACATGATTCGTATCGAATACCATCGAAATCCTCATCATTAAGCACCCACTGAAGCAAGAGCTGCGGTATAATATATTCTTCGATAAAATGGTTGCCTTGATGCTCTACAATAACAGAACAAGCAGCTCTCAAAGGATAGGTACATATGTGCTTTAGTAAATACTTTCTGATTGATTCCTTGTTTTCTTCATTGTGAAACCAACAAAAAAAGGCTTGTTTCAAAGGCATTAGCTTTTCTGAAAAATCAATAAACTTGAAATTATTATCTTCTGATTGAGGAATATCAAATTTAGCAATTGCAAATTTCTCTGGCTTCCCACATTCACACCAACATAATTCCGGCTGCGATGCAAGATATAGGCATGGATGGCCGGGCATACTATATCTTTCTGATCCAATTAAATAATTTTTGAAATAAGGAATATGAAACAGTTCTTTCCTTTCTAAAGGAAATGTATCCTCATTTATTCTTCTAATTCTATAATATATTTCTGGATGATATGCACCTGAATATTTATATATCAGTTGAGGTTTCATACTTTCAAAAACTTCAAAAGCTTTATTAGATGCTGGTACTATTTTACCATGATAGTACAATCGTAAAACCTCAACTAATTGATTTGCATTTTCTTCTATAGCACAAATTTTTTCAGCAACCATTTCACACATAGATTTTCCTACTAACTGATTGTCTTTTGGATTAATCGCATTTCTTATGTCTTTCAAATACTCATTAAAATTTTCAAGCAAAAAATCCCCAATTGACTTATCATTTCGCCTTAAATGACATCTATATTTTCCCAATAATTCCAATAAGCTATCCATTTTGTTTTTCCTCCAAGTAAGATATAACAGTTCATAATTGCACCATTACTTATTCTTCTTTTTCTTCTTGGAATGAAGAACTCCGGCTGTCACAGCTATTGCGGCACCAACTCCGACAACAGCAGCTCCGGCTGATGCACCATCATCAGAAACGGCAGAACTTTCTATTGAAGTATCTTCAATAGGGTTAGATTCAATTTCTGTCGTTTTACTAAAACTACTATCGTATGAATTGTCGATACTGCTTTCAGCATCAGAAGAACTACTGCTATCCGATACCATACTGCTACTTATTGGTGAGCTTTCCTGTGCAACATGGGAAGAGGTAGTATTTGATACTTCGCTTGTATGGGAAGATACAGAGGTATCATACGAACTTTCATCTACAATATGTGACGATTGAGACACTTCACTGGCATGAGATGACACAGAAGGCTCATAGGAACTATCATCTACGCTATAAGAAGATGTAGAGGAGCTTTCTTCG
>CACYDC010000077.1 GCA_902773025.1 uncultured Ruminococcus sp. | reverse complement strand
CATATAATGCGGAACGCCGGCGGTTGACAAATGTACTGTAAAAGTATAAAATAAGATAACAGATAATGCGGAAGGGAAAGTGATCGTATGGCAGAAGCAGCTGAAAAAAAGCTTGGTGAGCCTATTATCGAATTTAAGGATGTTACAAAAATCTATACACTGTATAAAAACAGCAGAGAACAATTCAAGGCGCTTTTTATAAAATCAAGAAAATATAAACGCCATAAGGCACTTGATGGTGTAAGCTTCAGCATCAGAAGCGGTGAGTCTGTCGCCATAATCGGAAAAAACGGCGCCGGAAAATCTACAGTGCTTAAAATGATAACCGGTGTTGCATTCCCTACTCACGGTACTGTAAAGGTTAAGGGCAGAGTAGCTGCTTTGCTCGAACTCACGGCCGGATTTGTTGCAGATATGACCGGCAGGGAAAATATCAGCTTTAAATGCTATGTCCTCGGTCTAAGCGAAGATGAAATAAAAGAAATCGAACAAAAAGTAATTGATTTTGCCGATCTCGGCGAATATATAGATCAGCCTGTGCGTACATATTCGTCAGGTATGAAAATGCGTCTTGGTTTTGCAATAAATATAAATATGAATCCTGACATTCTTGTAATAGATGAAGCGCTCAGCGTAGGTGATGCGGCTTTTAAGAAAAAATGCAAGGATAAGATACGCGAAATGATAAGCAAGGACATAACAGTGCTTTACGTCAGCCACGGAAGAGATATCCGTGAGATATGCAAGCGATGCATCTTCCTTCAAAAAGGCAAGGTCATATTTGACGGCAGTATGGAAGAAACTATGTCAAAATATCCGGAATTCGGAAAATGATCATTTATTTATATAAATCGTATCTCACAAGGAATATTTTCGGATAAACACATAATATTAACGGGAAACCAACGGAGATTTTTCTCCCGCGGTTTCCCGTTTTTCAACACAAATATATCAAAAGCTTTGCTTTCAACAGCCAAAGGCATACCGCAGGCTTGCTGCCGCAGTTATAAGTAATACGTCAATTCAACCTCTTAATGTCTGATGAACCACTGTCAAGTACGATATCACTCGTAATATTATGCTTCGCGTAATAAAGAGATTTCAGGGCAGACGAATATAATTCTTCATACGATCTTCCGCCGGACGGATAAAGACTTACACCCAATTTTCCGAAAATTGATATTTCTCCCTCGTTAGTTTCGTATTTATGCTTTATAACTGAACAAATATCTTCGCATTTCTGCGTTATCTTTTCAATGCTGCTCATGCCCTTTATAAAAATTACAAACTGCGCTCCGCTGATCCTTCCGATAATATCCGAATCTCTGAACAATTCCCTGATGTTATCGGCGGTTTCCTTCAATACGGCGTTAGCAAAAGCTTTTCCAAGCGCCTGCTCCATCTTATCAAAATTACATATCTCCGCAATAACAAGCGTATGTATCGAAGCTGCTCCCTCGTCAAAAAGATAATTCCTTATTTTATTCTCCGTTGCGCTCCGATTATAGAGATTAGTAATAAAATCAGTCCTGTCTCGTCTGCTGTCACGTGTTTCGTCTGATTGACCTTCACCCGAAACATCTGCGCACACAGCCATTATCTTTACCGGTACTCCGGCGGCATTTCTTACCGCTACAAAATGCGCCCTGTTCCACACATAATCATCTGTTTTTACATTATATATCCTGATAAGACATTCCGCATCTGCTCCCTCAGAACGCGCAAAATTGAGCTTTTCAAGAAATTTCCTTATATCATCTGAATGAAGAAGCGATGTGTTTCTGATATTCTTGACAAAGTCATACAGTGCAGGCATATATCCGTACATTTTCTCGAACGAACCTGAAAATTTCACGCTGTCCAGTCTTGGATTCCATTCAAATATAAACGATTTCGTCTGCTCCAGTATCTCATCATAAATCTTCTCGCTCAATACAAGTGAGGTCTTTTCATGACCAAGTATCGGTATTTCAGGATTTCTTTTTCCTGTTTTAATATTTTCCCGGAACAGTTCCTCATTCATTATATCCTTACTGTGTATTCCGAATACCACATCCGTCTTATTTCTTATCTGACGAACAACATCCTCATCCGCATCGATAGGCATATAGGTTTTCATTCCTAATCCGGTGAAACAATCAATCAGATACACAGCTATTTCAACAGGTATCACACCTTCGCCTATCTCATCAAGGAAGCTGTTTGCAAATGTGACTCTGCCAAACATCCTCTTGGAGAAGCATTTTATGTTTATACTCTCCAGTCCAACATTATATACACCCGTTTCAAATCCAAATCCTGAAAGAAAATCAACGAATTCCTTCATCTGACGCATATCCATATCTTTCAGCATTTCCTGAGGAATATTGATACAGATATTTCTGCAATTAACAGGACAATATGTCACTATTTCTTCTATTGCGCGCATTATTATCTCGCTGTCCGCTCCCTTGAACATAGTCATTACCGATATTCCCGGGAGATCAAGACCCTGAGTTTCCATTGTATATATTACCGAGAATATTCTTCTCAGACTGTCAAGACTGAATGCCGTAACGTTGCCTGATTTGTACAATGCCGAATAGATTTCATCAAAATTAAAGTCCGAACCGTATTCATCCGATCTTTCCATTATTTCGTAGGACACAACTTTTTCATTAACAGAGTCTACTATAGGATCGAAACAGCTCTCAAAACGTATAACATTATTCTTTCCTGTTTGTACCAACGCCTCATTTTCAACCGGTCTTATTTCCCAGTTTGTACGCATATTGGAATTATAGAACAGGTACATATTTTTTCCATTTATTTTTGCTATATCCACTGCCTTTGAAGCATTGAAAAACAGCTCTTCAAAATTTCTTCCGTTTGCAGGATAATCCGCAACACCTATGCAAGCCGATATCTCCGGATAGGTTTTACCATTGAAGGTATAGGTTTTATGCAGACTTCGGAAAAGTGAATCTACAAGTGTAAGGTTTTCCTCTCTGCCGGCACAGTCCTTCAGCACAACTATAAAATTATCATCCTCTATCCTGCCGATTATATTATTATCTGCGAACTGACTGCTAAGGACCTGAGCGATATCCTTAAGTATCTCATTACCGAAACGATATCCTGTCTGACGGTTGATCGTACGGAATCCATCAATATCGATCAGCATAAGCATATGCCTGCCGTTTTTTCCTGTATGCTCAAGATAGTCATCGGTTTCACTTCTCAGACCGCTGAAATTCCACAGACCTGTCATAGGGTCACGATCTGTTCTGATATCTTCAGATTCTTCATCGCAGGTATTATACACAAGTCTTTGTAGACTTACATAAATATGCTTGATCTCATCGTTTTCAGTCATAGGAACGACCGTAAGTCTTACAGACGAATAAATATTCCCGTCTATCCTCATCGGACATTCCAGAACGACCTTTTCATGGTTATTATTTATCTCAGAAACCAGATTTTCATACCGAAGCGTTCTTGACACTTTACTGTGGTATTCATCGGGACACAGCTGTGCAAAAAGTATAGCCGCCTCCGAATAATTCTTTGGAACATATCCGAAAAGGGCATTGAATTCTCCCTTATATTCCTCTGAGCTATCCTTTTCCATATCAAAAGCAAAAACAAAATCCGATACCTTATTGAGTATTTCGTTATCTCTTCTTCTTGCTTCGAGCATTTCGACCTTCTGTTTTTCTATGGTTCGGATAAGGTCATCCCTGTTCATTTTTCTGTACAGATAATCAGCCGTATCCTGTTCCTCTTCGGTAAGCTTTCTCTCGCTGCCGTTAGAAACGGAGCTGTCGGCATGATTTATGTCAGCATATTCCTTCGCAAGATTTTTGAATTCATTAATAACCTCACCAAAGCAGTCCATCATCTCATCTGAAAATGCACCGCACGCACCCGTACGGATCATTTCCACTGCCTGATCGTGCGAAAATGCCGCTTTATACGGACGTTCGCTTGTCAGCGCATCATAGCAGTCCGCAACTGACACTACCTGCGCCCATATAGGTATCTGATGTCCGACAAGTCCGTCAGGATATCCTTTGCCGTCAAATTTTTCATGATGATAACGGCATATATCGTAACAATAGGTGAAATACTCATTTCGTTCAACAGAATCAAGCTGATTAAGAAGATCGCATCCCTTTACGGTGTGCGCCTTCATAATGTTGAATTCTTCATATGTAAGTCTTCTCGGGCTGAGAAGTATAGAATCAGGTATAGCTATCTTGCCTATATCATGCAATGCAGAAGCTGACGAGATCAGGTTTATTCTTTCCTCAGTCATATTATATTTTGGATATTTGACTGCAAGCACTTTGAGCATAACCTCTGTGAATTTTTTTATTCTGTGGATATGCCTTCCTGATTCCACATCACGATACTCTATTACAGTACTGAGTGTATCGAGCATATCGTTGTTTATTGTATTTATTTTTCTTTGCTGAAGCTTCAATGCTTTATTCTGGGACAATATTTTATCTGTTTGTCTTTCAACAAGCTCCTCAAGCTCATTTTTATGCGAGTAAAGCTCAATCAGATTTCCCACACGGCTCCGTATTATATGAGGATTCACAGGCGAAGCCGCAACATCGCTATAAGGCAGTTCTAGGTTCAGTGTACGCGCGCGGTGCGCGCTGTCTCCGTTAAGTATTATTATTACCGGGATTTTTTTGAATATTTTAAGGTCATTCAGTGTGCGTACCATATCCTTATTAAAGTTTCTTGCTATTGACTCATTTATAAGGATAATCGATATATTATTTCGATACTGTGTAATAAATCTGAAAGCAAGCTCACTGCAATCGGTTTCGATCATTTCATACTGTGTAGAAAAAATTTCACGAAGAATTGATTTATTCATTTCGATATTATCCGCAACGAGTATTTTATTCATATCTGTTCACTCCACTCTAATTTTTATGCTCATAATCGAAATGTATTGTAAAATCAGAATTGTATATAAAAATTCATAAAAAAATTACAATAAACAAATTTCCCTGCATAACATTATACAATAACTTTTTTTCTTTGTACAGTAGTTTTTATAATTTTATGCAATTATTAGATTAATTAGTTAAAAAACTGTAAATCATAAACAATTATTTTTTATAAAATCAACACCGCCATTTAATCATTCTCCACATAAATTGTGCTCACTTTTTTCAGAAATGATTCTTCAGCGCCGGTTATAAAGGAAAAAAATATACCGTATACCGGTCAATCCCGATATACGGCTGAAAAATAGTTGTATCTGCCCAGGTCATAAACGTTCGCTTCATCCGCCAAACGTACATTCACCTGTCAATTTTTTTTCGTAACAGTAAAATTATTGAATCGAGCTGTCAAGATAATGCTCGAGCTCCTCTTCATCTCTTCTCTGCTTCTCTTTGAAGATAAGAAACGCAGTAACCGCTGCAGTAATAGCCGCTACTCCGCCGATAACGGAAAGAAGTACGGTGAGTAATGATTTGTTCATAGGGTCATACCTCCTTTATTATTTTCCATAAGCTGATTATAAACTATTAAATCAAAAAAGTCAATTATTTATTTGTAAATTTGTGCAAAACATATATCAAATAAAAAAACAAAAAGCTGAACCTCGTTCAGCCTTTGTATTGACACATATATTCTTATGTCTTAAACGCTTGCATTAAGCTTGCGCGCAAGAGAAGACTTTCTTCTTGAAGCAGTATTCTTCTTGATTATCCCCTTGGCAGCAGCCTTATCGATCTTTTTGATAGCAACACGAACAGCCTGTTCCTTATCTGCAGCATTTATTTCGATTGCAGCGGAAGCTTTCTTGATATCAGTTCTCATTGCACTTGTAAAGTTCTTGTTTGCAGCTGTTTTTGCGGCAGCAACCTTTACACGCTTCTTTGCTGATTTGATATTCGGCACGATAACACCTCCTTACGCTTATTGTTGCGTACAGCTTATAATATCATTTATTAAAAAAAATTGCAATACTTTTTTTAAATATTTTTTATTATACAAAATATTTTCAGAGTTTTTTCTCATCCTGACGATAATTTATGTTTATTTGTGTAGATTTTTTCTTGCGGATGTGATACAATATATAGGTTATTAAAAGCTTTGCTTTGTTATTTTTGATTGTAAATCCTGTTTTCGTTTTCTTCGGTAATCGAATAGGTTTTGGGAGGATTATCATAATGGTCAATGCCCGTTCTTTACTTAATATCAGGAAGAACCTTTGTTTTCAGACTTTTTTCTGGGGAGTCGGTCTGGCTTTCCTGATATTTATTCCATGGATGATATACAGCTGCGGTTATTTTTTCTATTACGGTGATTTCAATGTTCAGCAGATACCATTCTATCAGATGATACATGACAGTATTCTTGAGGGTAATCTCGGATGGAGCTATACCACCGACCTCGGGGCAAATATCATCGGCTCATACAGCTTCTATAATCTTGGCAGTCCGTTTTTCTGGCTGACGCTTCTATTCCCCAGCGAGGTTGTCCCTTACCTTATGGCGCCCCTGCTGATGCTGAAAATGGGCTGCGCTTCATTGGCCGCATATCTTTTCCTGACAAGATATGTTCAGGAGCAGCGATATGCTATGATTGGCGCACTTCTATATGCATTTTCAGGCTTCAGTATCTATAATGTATTCTTTAACCATTTCCACGAGGCAATTATTACATTTCCTCTCATTCTTGCCGCATTGGATTCCTTTATTTTCGATAAGAAAAAGGGACTTTTTGCTTTTTCGGTTTTTGCCGCTGCTTTTGTGAACTATTACTTCTTTGCCGGACAGGCTGTATTTGTTTTTCTTTTCTGGCTGTTCAGAATTGTTACCGGAAGCTATAAAATGAAATTTACCGAGTTCCTAAGAATGGTCCTCGAAATTATTGTGGGCTTCCTATGCGCCGGTATTATGATAGTTCCATCAGTATATGCCGTACTTCAGAATCCACGCCTTGATTCCTTCCCCCACGGCTGGGGCGCGCTTGTATATTTGAGCGAACAGCGGTATTTCCATATCATAAGCTCATTCTTCTTCCCGCCGGATACACCTGCATACGCAAACTTTACTCCCGACTCAAATGCAAAATGGGCAAGTGTAGCCGGTTGGCTCCCAATGTTCAGCATGGTCGGCGTATTCTCATTCTACAAGCTGAATACTCACAAATGGCTGAGAAAGTTTATTGTCATTCTTTTCATCATGGCTCTTGTTCCGGTCTTCAACTGCGTTTTTCAGCTGTTCAATTCGGCATATTACGCGCGTTGGTTCTATATGCTCACTCTTATGCTTTCTATGGCAACGGTCATCT
Organism: uncultured Ruminococcus sp.; assembly: GCA_902773025.1. Classification (GTDB taxonomy): domain Bacteria; phylum Bacillota; class Clostridia; order Oscillospirales; family Acutalibacteraceae; genus UBA1213. The sequence goes on along the minus strand of CACYDC010000077.1, from coordinate 4,521 downwards.
CTCTCGACCATGAGGAAACAGAATATAAGCCCGCGCTGATACGTACCTTTGCTATCACGGGCACAATAGCCGCGCTTATCGGTCTTATGCCGATGGATTCCATTACCGATGAAAATTCTGACCATGAGCTCGGACTCGAAAAATACCCGGACAGATTCTGGGGTTGGGTCGCTGTGGCCTTTGTTGCGCTCGCCGCGCTGACAATCGTACTTTGCTTCAGAAAAAAACGCAGACTCTTTAATCGTATTCTCTCAATCGTTCTTTCTGTTATTATCGTCGGCTACGGAAACCTGCTTATCGGTATCGGAGTAGTAAATGCCAATTATCATTATGACTATATGGCCGGCTGCGCTCTCGCCAACAAAGGCGTCTGGCAGAAGGAATTTGATGACATCGAAAGCGTACGTTCGGATTTCTTCAACGAAATGGATAACATGGGTATGTTCTGGCAGATTCCCACGATTCAGGCTTTCCAGAGTATCGTGCCCGGTTCTGTCATGGATTATTATACTTCAATCGGCGTTGAACGAAGCGTAGGCTCAAGACCTGAAACAAAATATTACGGAATAAGAAGTCTGCTGTCGGTAAAATATCTTTTTGACAACAAAACTGATTCCAAGGACTTCCGTACTGACCTTGACTCTTACGAAATGCCCGGCTGGTCAAAGCTGACTGAAAAGAATAATTATGATGTGTATAAAAACGACTTTTTTATCCCCTACGGCTTTACCTATGATGAGTATGTAACACCGGAACAGCTTGATGATCTGTACGAATCCAACCGTCACCTTCTTATGCTTAAGGCTATGGTGCTCACTAAGGAACAGGGAGCTAAATATGCCGATATAATCAAGCATCATGCGGATACATCAGACTATGTTTATACCCGCACCGAATATTACAAGGACTGTACAGAAAGACGACGCATGACGTGCAGCGATATCTCATTTGAAAATAACCGTATTACAGCTCATTTTACCGCTGAGGACAAGGCTCAGCTCGTATTCTTCAGTATTCCTTATGAGGACGGTTGGAGCGCAACTGTCAACGGACTTCCGGTTGAAATCGAAAAGGTCAATGTCGGTTTCATGGCTGTCAGAGTACCGGCAGGCAAAACCTCAGAGATCGTTTTCACATACAGCACACCGGGAATTCTTCTCGGAGCCTTTTTGACGGGCGCAGGTGTTATTCTGCTTACTGCATATATGTTACTGTGGAAAACGCCGTCCAAACGCAGAAAGGTATATATGGATTATTATGAGGATGATACCTATGTGCCGGTGGTTGATCTTTACAGCGAGCTTTTTGAAGAATATGAGGAGGAAGAGCCTGCCGCTCCTTATGTCCGGACAAGATTATTGCCAAAGAACGAGGACATAGAAGATGATGATGCGGCAGAGCTTGAAAAATAATACAGAAACACAGGATTCAAGGAGAATTTAAATGACAGTAGTATATTTTGTTGTTCCATGCTATAACGAAGAAGAAGTTTTGCCTGAAACCATCAAAAGACTTACCGTAAAGCTTTTCAAAATGATAGACGCAGGAAAAGTCAGCAAGAAAAGCCGTATGCTTTTTGTAGATGACGGAAGCAAGGACAGAACATGGGAGCTTATTGAACAATTCGCTGAGGAAAATAAATTCGTCGGCGGTGTAAAACTTAGCAGAAACAGAGGCCACCAGAATGCTTTGCTCGCCGGTCTTATGACTGCAAAGGATAAATGCGACTGCGTTATTTCACTCGATGCCGATCTTCAGGACGACATTGAAGTGATCGATCAGTTTATAGAAAAATATAACGAAGGCTGTGAGGTCGTATATGGTGTGCGCAGCAGCCGTGATAAGGATACTGCCTTTAAAAGAGGCACTGCGCAGGGATACTATAAATTCATGTCTATGCTCGGTGTGGATATCGTGTATAATCATGCCGATTACCGGCTGATGGGCAGCAGAGCGCTTGATGCGCTTTCACAGTATAAGGAAGTAAATTTGTTTCTTAGAGGTATTGTACCGCTTATCGGATTCAGAAGCGATTATGTTTATTATGAAAGAAATGAACGCTTTGCCGGTGAATCAAAGTATCCGCTGAAAAAAATGCTTAAATTCGCTGTTGACGGAATAACTTCTTTCAGCGTCAAACCTTTGAAAATAATATCCAATGTCGGAATAATCATTTGCCTGCTCAGCATAATATTCTTTATATATGCGCTGATATCATTTTTTTCCGGCAGCAGTGTTGCCGGATGGGCGTCACAGATGTGCTCGATCTGGTTTCTCGGCGGGCTGCAAATGCTTTGTATCGGTATCGTTGGAACATACGTGGGTAAGATCTACAGCGAAGTCAAGGCCCGTCCAAGATTTCTTATCGATAAAACCGTTATAGATGAGAAATTCGGAAAAACTCCCGGAGATATAAAGCCTTGCGGCAATGATAAGTAATATTATACGGAGGAAGATATATTTATGAGCTTCGGTGAAAAAATACTTGAATACAAGAACGACATATTGCATGATCTCGGGGAATTGATCGCAGTAAGATCAATATCGTCTACCGATAAAAATGCCGCCGAATCGGCGCTTGACTATATGCTGCAAAAAGGCAAGGACATGGGCTTTACCGTAAAAAAGGTAAACAGCCGATGCGGTCATATAGAATACGGCGAGGGCAGTGATACCGCTGCTGTACTCGCCCATGTGGATGTAGTTCCCGCAGGCAGCGGCTGGAGCGTTGAACCGTTCGCGCTTACAGAAAAGGACGGAAGATATTTCGGAAGAGGTATCGTTGACGACAAAGGTCCTGCTGTTATCGCGCTGTATTGCCTGAAAGCGCTTAAAGATAACAATATCAGTACCAAAAGAAGAATAAGGCTGATACTCGGCGCAGCTGAAGAGATCGGAATGAACGATATGGAGGACTATTTTGCTGCCGAAGAGCTGCCGTCAATGGCTTTTACTCCCGATTCCGATTACGGAATATGTCTTAAAGAAAAGGGTATTATGCAGCTTGAAGTATCCGCAGCAACACACGACGGCACTATACTGACTGAGTTCCGCTCCGGTAGTGCCGTAAATGCAGTGCCTTCGCAGGCTTATGCTCTCGTAGACTGTACTGAGACAGAGGATAATCAGCTGCGCCGCTTCGCAGATGCAAAACCGGGAGAATACGATTTCATATATACCATGGATGGTGTCGGAATAAATGCTAAGGGCAAGGCTGCTCATGCCTCAACTCCACAGCTTGGTCTTAATACCGCTACCCACCTGATCAGAATACTTGCCGTCAATTTCGGACAGCTTGCTCTCGGCAGCCTTTGCAGCTTTATTGACGATGCGATCGGTACCGAAACAGATGGTATGTCCCTGGGGATCGACTGCAGTGATAAAGAAAGCGGCGCGCTCACTGTTAATGTAGGCGTTGTAGAAATAAATGATGATGTTTGCAGATGTCTTCTGGATATACGTTATCCTGTTTCCGCAGACAGCGGCGGAATTCTCAGAAAGGTAAGGCAAAGGGCCGCAATAGACGGACTTAAAACCAAACTGATAAACCACGAATATCCATTGTCAATGGATAAGGATGCGCCGATCGTCAGCCTTCTTTCTCAGGCATACGAAAATATTACCGGTGAAAAGCCCGATCTGTATTCGACCGGGGGCGGCACCTATGCAAGAACTCTTAATAATAAGGGTGTAGCATTCGGCCCGACTTTTCCCGGAGATGATACGCATATACACGATGCAGATGAAAGCATAGATCAGGAGAATTTCTTCAGACACGCTTGTATCTGTCTTGAGGCAGTAAAGGGCATGGCTGAATACGAATAAATAATATGGCTTTAGTTTTTTGTTTTAGTTTTTTAGAAAAATTAACCTTATTTATATTGAAATTTTCGGGTAATTATGTTATATTTACTATGATGTATTTTGCATATTCCCGAGGGAATGGTTTAATCGTCGTATAGCGTTATCTGTACTGGTAACGCTGTAATATATTTTCTTATAAAAGGAGAAGATACCAATGGCAAAATTTACTGAAATTGAAAAGGTTATCGGCAGAGAGATCCTTGACTCCAGAGGAAATCCTACAGTTGAGGCTGAGGTTTATCTCGTAGACGGTACAGTAGGCAGAGGAACTGCTCCCAGCGGCGCTTCTACAGGTGAATTCGAGGCTCTCGAACTTCGTGACGGCGACAAGAGCAGATATCTCGGCAAGGGCGTTCAGAAGGCAGTTGAGAATATCAATACTACTATCAACGATGTACTCGTTGGTCTTGACGCTGCTGATACATATGCTGTAGATGCAGCTATGATCGCTGCTGACGGCACAAAGGATAAATCAAAGCTTGGCGCAAATGCTATTCTTGCTGTTTCTATCGCTGCTGCAAGAGCTGCAGCTAACAGCTATGAACTCCCGCTTTACAGATTCCTCGGCGGTGTTCAGGGCACAAAGCTTCCCGTTCCGATGATGAACATCCTCAACGGCGGCGCTCACGCTGACAGCTCTGTTGATACACAGGAATT
>CACYDC010000076.1 GCA_902773025.1 uncultured Ruminococcus sp. | reverse complement strand
TTTGATATGGATCATTATCTGAATACGATGTACCATATGTTCAGCACCGAAAGGAAGCACGTTCAACTTGTCTGTACAAACGATGTTATGGATGCAGTAATTGATCGCTTCGGTGAAGATGTGGAGACCTATGCCTTCGATATGGAACATTTCAGAGCTGACGTCGAGGTTGCAGTAAACAATATCTTCTTTACTTGGGTTGTCGGGTTTGGTGGTAAAGTTTATATCAAAGGCCCAGAAGATGTCAAAGAAAGTTATGCTGCCTTAATCACAAAAGCGTTCGAAGCGTTGGATCCAAAGGTGGAATGAAAAACTGTGATGGACTCAATGAAGCCAATGACCATATCCACCGTGACATTTATCGGTCACGGAGAAGTTTTCGGGCTTGACGAAACCAAACTAAAAAGCAAAATAATTGAAGCTATAGAAAATGGAGCTACACTCTTCCTGAACGGAGGTATGGGTGATTTTGATTATATTTGCGCTCGGATCATAAAGAATCTAAAGCAGTCTTATCCACAAATTCGCTGTGAACTGGTGATTCCATATTTGACCTTTCAGCCTCGTTCAATGGACTGCTTTGATTCATCAGTGTATCCTGACGGGTTTGAAAAATATCATTTCAAGTCAGCAATCCCTGCGCGCAACAAATGGATGGTCGATCATTCACAATGCGCTATCTGTTACGTTAATCACGATTGGGGCGGAGCCATACAATCCTATAAGTACGCACAGAAAAAAGGAATTAAGATTATTAATCTCGGCACATATTCAGAATGAAAAATCAATGAACGACATTTAAGGAGGTGTCGGAATGTCGTTAGATCTGGATTATCAATGCACTGAAGAAGTAGATGATTCAATCGTAGCAAATGATTCATCACAAGAAGAATCAGAAAAAATCTATTACTATGAGAATAAACATGAAATTGTTACGCGAGTAGCGTTTTTATGCGGCGTAAGTGACTATCACCTAAACGGAGAGAATAGCGCTTTTTTGCCTGATGTAATAAGCACACTCGGTAGCGATGAAAAAGCGCTGATCGTTCGCAACCTTTGTCTCTTGAGAAACTCTATTGAGCATAATTTCAAAAAGATTGCAATGGCTATGTCTAAAGACGGACGAGCCTTTTTCGGCCTTATAGAATTCATCCCTAAGCCATCGCTTTCTTATATAGAAGATCATAGTATTCGTCTGCCAACTACAAGCAGGAATCTGACAGATATACTCGCTGAGATAAATCGAGCAATATCGGATCGCATCAATAATTGTAAAGATATATTCCCAACATGGGTGAATTGGAATTACATACGCGAACTATTTGTAATGCCTGATGGAACGAAGCAAGCGGGAATGTTGAAAGCCGCAAGTCAGTTCTATGAAAACATCAACTACTACCCTTACAAAACTTATATAAACTGGAAACCTCACGAGGTCGGAAATCTTTTCAAAAACGATTATTTCTTCATGCGTGAAGTTTATGAGCAGCATGGAGACAGAGTTTTTCATACAAGCAATTTGTCAGACGTAAGTGATGGAATTAAAGAGCGTATATATGATTTTTTAGACAACAGCTCGAAAACCGTCCTTATTGTTGACTGCGAAAATGCTGATCCCTATGCCCTATGCGCAATGTTTAGATCATTGGATGAATCGCAAATCGAAAAAATTGACAAGGTAATTTTGTATGATGATCCTAAAGCAGCCTCCGGATGGAGATTCTTTGAGAAGTATATTGGCGTCAATCAAAGTAAAATAGAACATATCCTCATTCAGCGAATTCTTGATTACAAATCTCTCCTGGATGTTAAACTGACAGCACGCGTCACAAAAGAGTTTTACAAAGAAAAAGTTGAATCGTTTGTTCTCGTTTCAAGCGATTCGGACTTCTGGGGCTTGATGGAAGAAATACCGGATGCTAAATTTCTTGTTATGATTGAACATCGGAAATCAAGCGTTGAACTTAGAAAAGTCCTTGAAGAGCATAACATTTTTTATTGCTTTGCTGATGCCTTTTATACCGGTATGGACGATTCTCTCAAGAAACAGGCAATCTTCTCTGAACTGACTGCTATTCTCGATCTAAAAAGTTTTAACGCGCGTGACCTTCTTGAAGAAGTCCTTGTTACAACACGAGTCGAAATGGATCAAGCTGAAAAGAACCGTTTCTATGATAAATACCTCAAAAATATGCAATTGAGGGTCTCAAAAGATGGAATAGTAAAACTGGATATTAGAAAATAAATCTGCACTAAAATGGATTTTTGGAGGACGGTGAGCGTAAATGATCGATGACGGCGATAAAACATATATAGCAATCGACCTGAAGTCGTTCTACGCTTCCGTCGAATGTGTTGCGCGCAAGCGTGATCCTTTAACAACGAACCTTGTTGTCGCTGATGAGAGCCGAACCGAAAAAACAATTTGTCTCGCCGTTTCTCCCTCGCTTAAATCCTACGGCATATCCGGGAGAGCAAGACTTTTTGAGGCGATTCAAAAAGTCAATGAGGTCAATCAGCAACGGAAATACGCTCTTCGAGGAAAGCCTTTTTCCGGCAAATCTGACGACGATACAAAGGTGAAAGAAGATCCGACGCTTGAGCTGGATTTCATCAAAGCACCGCCGCGTATGGCGGAGTATATGAAAGTCAGCGGACAGATCTATTCGGTGTATCTCCGCGACGTCGCTCCTGAAGACATATTCGCATATTCAGTCGATGAGGTGTTCATTGACGCGACGTACTATCTGAAAACATACAAGCTGACCGCGCACGATTTCGCAATGCGTCTGATAAAAAACGTTCTTGCCGAAACAGGCATCACCGCGACCGCAGGCATCGGAACAAATATGTTCCTTGCCAAAGTTGCTATGGATGTGACCGCAAAGCACATACCGGCAGACAAAGACGGC
>CACYDC010000075.1 GCA_902773025.1 uncultured Ruminococcus sp. | reverse complement strand
TTATTCATTGTTACACCACTCCTATGAGTAGTATAACATATCAGTTATTGTTTTGTAAAGTAAATATATTTATGTCGTTTACTATAGTTATTGTTGTATCAGGAGTGCGTTATTAAAGTTATAGGATCAATTTGTAACGTTAATTTATCAAAGTGAATTTGTTAAATATAAATATAGATTTTTTGTTAATAATATGCTATAATTAATCTGGCTTTTTACATCATTATGATAATATAGAATGTCTGGTGACTTAATCTATGACTATATTTGGTTTTCCATTCATAATGAATAATATTTCCGGGGGAAAAGATAATGGCTATCAACGGAAAAAATAAAATATCCGGGCTGATACTGAAAATAATATTCTTCCTTGTTTTTTTGTCAAGTATTGTTGTTCTTTTTTGCCTGATAAACGGTTCCAATCCAAAGACTCATTATGAGGTTAAATATATAGAGAACTGGACGGTTACAGATTCATCAGGAAAAAGCATTAATACCGAAAGAAGTTATACAGATGAGAGGGCATTTACGGAGGATTTTACCATTTCTGCAAAAATGCCGGATAAAATCTCTCCAGGAGAGGTGTTATGCTTTCAGAACAGAAGCAGTGTTAAAGTATTTATTAACGGAGAATTGCGAAAGTCATTCGACAGGGTCAAGGATACGGGTGTTCCCGGAGGATCAATCAAGGAATTCTATATAACGATTCCGGTCGGACCTGATGATGCTGGTTCTGAGGTCAGTATGGTCAGATATCATACCGATTGGAACCCTGTTGTTGTTCCTGAAACATTTGTTACTACAACAAGCGGAGTTTACGCATATCTTATATCAAAGTACGGATTATCATTTGCATTGACAATAGTTCTTTTTGTTGCATCGATACTTGTATTAATCGTTGCTGTGTTCATATGTCTGCTGAATAAGATGAACATGGATATGATGTATGCAGCTATCGGAATTCTAGATGTATCATGCTGGCTTATTTCTGTATCTCAGATCACGCCTTTTGTATCAGGATTCTATTATGTTGACGGATTGATGGGATTTCTGTTTAGTATGATGATACCTTTCCCATTGCTTATATATGTAGATCTGATACAGAAAAGGCGGTATCACAAAATCTTTTTGGTACTTTTTACTGTGACATTTGTGAATTATTTATTATGGACCGTGCTTCATTTTACAGGCATAATGTCTTTTCAGCAAGCTATCGTTTTCATAGACATAGTTCTTGCGTTTGTCAGCCTTTGCGTTACTGTGACACTTATCAATGATATACGCACAAGACAGATACTTGATTATCATTATACTGCAATCGGATTTCTTACGTTTGTTGTATTCAGTCTTATTGAAATAATTATTATACTTATCAAACAAAATGACAGCGGCATGATATCCATGATTACAGGACTTATGAGCCTTCTGATTATGGTTGTTATACAGCAGATAACAGATACGTTCAAAGAGAAAACTTCGCTTGAGCAGAAATTGTATAACAAAAGTGTTGAAAATGAACAAATGCTTATCCATGTAGTTCAGACACTTGCTGAAACAATTGATGCAAAGGACAAATATACGAAGGGTCACTCCGGACGTGTGGCAAATTATTCCAAAGAAATAGCCAGACGGTATGGGTACAGTAAAACCCAGCAGAACGATATATATATTATGGGGCTTTTGCACGACATCGGCAAAATCGGCATACCCGATGCAGTTATAAACAAACCCGGCAGACTTACGGATGAAGAATACGAGATAATCAAGAAACATCCCGTTATCGGTGCCAATATCCTTTCAAATATCAAGGAAAAGCCGGAGCTTGCCCTTGGCGCAAAGTGGCACCATGAAAAGTACGGCGGAAACGGATATCCGGATGGACTTGAGGGTGAAAGAATTCCTGAGCAGGCAAGAATAGTTGCCGTTGCAGATGCTTATGATGCAATGACAAGCTGCCGCAGTTACCGTGAACCTATGCCGCAGGAGGCTGTCAAAAAAGAAATAAAGAATGGTATAGGTACCCAGTTTGATCCCCGCTTTGCAAATATTATGCTTGAAATAATATCCGAGGACAAGGATTATGATCTGTGTGAGAAAAACTGATAGCTTATACTTTCTTTTGGGTGTGAGCAATGCTGTAGAAAAGCTCTGTTGGTAGGTTATTACGACTTTTGCCCGTAAATCAATTTTTAAAATATTGTATCTGTTATAATAGATTTGAATTTATACAAGTTTTTTGGAAAGGGGTCCGGAGGTTTTGAAAGACACTGCCCCATGACTTATACATTATTACGCTGAAAAATAAGCACCGCGGGAGCAGCCTGATTACGTTTATCACGCAGTGAGCATAGCGAACGGAATCGCGGATATGACTGCCCGGGCACCGTGCCCGGCAGGGTTTGGGACAGAGTCCCAATATTCAGAAGCGGAAAGTTGATTATCGGTGACACAGGGCAAGTTTTTGTTGCACGTGGATGTTAAATGTGGTAAAATTTAAAATATGTAAATAAAATCAGAAAGAAGCTGAAAAAATGGAATATTTACTTTCAGACAGAGTGCAGACTCTTAAACCTTCTGCAATCAGGGAAATATTTAAGTATGCTGCCGATCCGACAGTTGTTTCTCTTTCCGCAGGAAATCCTGCGCCTGAAGCCTTTCCGGTCGAAGCTATTGCCGAAATATCTGCGAAGATCCTTCAGGAAAATCCGGTTGGGGCGCTTCAGTACAGCTTTACAGAGGGCTATCCTCTGCTCAGAACAGCAGTGTGGGATTTTATGAAAAATAAATATAATGTCGGCTCGGATAATGATGATATTATTATTACTTCAGGCGCACAGCAGGTTATGGATCTTTTTACAAAAACAGTATGCAATGAGGGCGATACTGTTATTTGTGAAGCGCCAAGCTTTATTGGTTCACTTAATTCTTTCAGATCATATAACTGCCGTTTGTGCGGAATTCCTGTCGAAAGCGATGGCATGAATCTTGAAGCGCTGGAAAAGGCATTGCAGACTGAAAAAAATGTAAGGTTCATTTATATAATAGCTAATTTCCAGAATCCGTCAGGTATTACAACGAGTTTTGAAAAACGTAAAGCTATATATGATCTTGCTGTAAAATATAACGTTATGATACTTGAGGATAATCCGTACGGCGAACTCAGGATAAGCGGTGAGGATGTTCCGTGTATAAAATCATTGGATACGGATGGTATCGTCGTATATGCAGGATCTTTTTCAAAGGTTCTTTCTCCGGGTATGCGTCTGGGCTTTACTATTGCGCCTAAGCCGGTCCTTCAGAAAATGATCGTGTGCAAACAGGGTGAGGATGTTCATACAAATTCATGGGCACAAATGGTTGCTTATAAGTTTATTACTGAATATGATTTTGAGGCTCATCTTGCCTCACTTCGTCAGATATATAAGAAAAAAGCGGAATTCTGTATGGGACTCCTTGATCAGTATCTCGTTCCTGCGGGTATTACATATGAACGTATAGAGGGCGGTTTGTTTATCTGGTGTAAGCTGCCTGAAAATGCAAAAATGTCTATGAATGAATTCTGTAAAGAGGCAGTCCTGAATAAGGTGTGCGTTGTGCCGGGAAATGCTTTTCTAACGGATGAAACTGAACAGTGCAGCTCATTCCGCATAAATTTCTCAACCCCGACAGACGAACAGCTTGAAAAAGGAATTAAAATTCTCGGAAAATTAGCAGCAGAGGTACTTTGATATGTCAGAAGAAATAAAAACAACACAAACTCCCGAAAAGAAAAAAAGAATTTTCAGCGCTATCCAACCCAGCGGTACTATTACTCTCGGTAATTATATCGGCGCACTCAGGAACTGGGTGAAGCTTCAGGATGATTATGAATGTATTTTTGCAGTGGCTGATCTTCATGCAATAACCGTAAGACAGGATCCTAAGATATTCAAAAAGAATATCCTCGAGGCTTATGCTCTTTTCCTTGCCTGCGGTATCGATACTTCAAAAAGTATGTTTTTTATCCAGAGTCATGTACATACCCACGCTGAGCTTGCATGGATACTTAATTGCTATACTCAGTTCGGTGAGCTTTCAAGAATGACACAGTTCAAGGATAAATCTTCAAAGCATGCAGATAATGTGAATGCAGGTCTTTTTACATATCCTTCGCTTATGGCGGCAGATATACTTCTTTATCAGGCTGATCTCGTTCCGATAGGCGCAGATCAGAAACAACATCTCGAGCTTGCAAGAAATATTGCAGACCGCTTTAACGGTATTTATGGAAAGACATTTACCGTTCCGGATGGATATATTCCCAAGGTGGGAGCAAGAATCAGGTCATTGCAGGATCCGACAAAGAAAATGTCTAAATCTGATGAGAATGTCAATTCTTGGGTGGCTATACTTGATAAGCCTGAAACAATAATGAAAAAGTTCAAAAGGGCTGTAACAGACAGTGAATCCAGAGTATGTGTCGGCGAAGGTAAGGACGGTATCAATAACCTTATAGGTATTATGAGTGCCGTAACCGGAAAAACCGCTGAAAGCATAACGGCTGAATTTGAAGGTAAGGGTTATGGAGATTTTAAAACTGCCGTCGGTGAAGCTGTTGTGGAAGAAGTTCGCCCGATACAGGAAAGATTTGAACAGTATATAAATGATAAGGCTTATCTTGAGGAGCAGTACCGTAAGGGAGCAGAATTTGCGCTTAATATATCAAGGCGTACACTCGACAAGGCTATGAAAAAAATCGGTTATCTGCCGAAATGATACAAAAGATCGTCAGTCTGCTCCGGCAGGCTGATTGATCGTTTTATCCCGTAAAGGAGGGAGAGTGTGAAAAAGGAAAAGCTGTCGAAGAAGCGAAAGAGAGTTATGATGATAATCAATCCTCATTCCGGCAGAAAAAAGATGAATTTCCATACAGGAAAAATAGCGGATATGTTTGCTAAAAATAATATGGAGATTGTCGCTTATTTCACATCCCCGGATTATAATGCCGATTATCTTGTGCGGGAACATTCAAAGAACTTTGATATAATAGGGTGCTGCGGCGGTGACGGAACTATAAGTGAAACGATTACCGGAATAATGCAGTCGGGTATAAGCAAACCTTTGGGATGTATCCCTATGGGAACAACAAACGATCTGGCAAGGAGCCTTGATCTTGCAACAAAACCGGTCAAAGCGGCAAAAATTATTGCGTCAGGTACACCTGCTCATTTTGATATAGGGAGCTTTAATGATGACTATTTTGTCTATATAGCGTCATTCGGAGCATTTACCGAGGTGTCCTATGCAACTTCGCAAAAAGCAAAAAATCTCTTTGGCAGACTTGCGTATGCATTCGGCGCGGCAAAGTATCTGCGTACGATAAAGACACATCACGTCAGAGTCGTAACGGATAACAGAAGCTGCGAGGGGGATTATATATTTGGAGCTATAACTAATTCAAAATCTTTCGCAGGGCTGTTTAAATTCAAGGATGATATGGTCGATTTTTCGGACGGGAAATTTGAAGTGCTGCTTGTGAGAAGGCCAAAAAATCTTATCAATGCATTCGGGATGGTTTTTTCTATGCTCAATAAAAGCTATCAGCATGAAACCATAACATTATTCCATGCGTCAGAAATACGGCTTACTTCAGATGAAGCTTTGGATTGGGCTGTAGACGGTGAGCATAAGAATAACGGTAATGTGATACAAATCAACAATCATCGCCATGCTATTGATATTATTCTGAAAAAATCAAGATTATCATGAGATAATTATTCGGGGAGAAGTATTAATGAAAAAAAAAGCTTTGTTTGCAGTGACTGCTGCTGTTGCACTTATGACCTCATGCTCTCAGGCTAAGCAGGAGCAGTCAGAAGTGTCTGTTAAGGAGGAAAATAATTCTTCTTCTGATGTTCAGGAAAAGAAAGGGTCTGAGATTAAAGCTATTTCATCTTCACCAACTTCGCCTCTGAAAACGAAGGAATGGGGAAGCGCAGCTAAATTTTCTGTGTCTGAACAAAAATATTATAATGTTCCTGTCAGGATTGTTGGTATTGAATATGGTCTGAGCGCGGATAAAACAGTGAAAATGGCTCTTGAGAATAAAAAAGGGGCTCAGCAGTATTCTGCTGCTAAGGACGGAGAACAATGGGTAGTGGCTGAGTATGAAATGAATCTGGACGGTTTTCCCGTGGATGAAAGGGGCGCAGATCCCGCTGTAAGCTCCTTCGTTATATCCGGTGAAAGTGACTATATTACCTTCAATGGTAAGAAATTCAGCCCTGTGACGGTTTCTCTGACGGATGATGAATTTTATTTTATGGGAACTGTAAAAGGAAAGGTTGCTTTTATTTTACCTGAAAAATGCAGTGATTATATACTCGCTTTGGGGGAGTACGGAGAAACACAGGCGTTTTTTTCTTTTAGATGATATGAGCAATGGGTGACTGCGCATCAATACTTTTAAAATTTACAAAAAACTATTGTCATTTGGCTTTGTCTTGTAGTATAATGTATTTGACTGATTAGAATATATTTGATTGGGAGGAATTGATATGACTATTCTTGATAAGATCGGTGCCGGTATAGCAACGACTGTTGATGTGATCGTGGAGAAAAACAGACAGGTCGCTCAGCTTAATAGACTTGCCGCTATAATTAATACCGAAACAGAAGTTATTAATCACGCCTATATTGCTCTTGGCAAGCATTATTATAAAATACTCGATAAAACTGAGGACGAAGCTGATATGACAAAAATTTGCGAAGTTATCAGGTTTTCTGAGGAAAGAAGAAGAAAGGCTCAGGCAAGGTATGATTATATCAAGGCTTTTGGTATGCCTAAGGGTACTATGGATACTGTTGAAATGATGCGCCTGAATGATATCGATTATGACACTGATGATCTCGAAGATGATATAACGGATAATTACGATGATAATGACAATGGTAGTGACAGTGATGATATCACTATTGCCGTTGCTGATGAAACAGATGAGAGTTCCGAAGAAACTGCTTCTCAGACAACGGATGAAGAGTCTGAAAGTGACGATAATTCAGTTGAAAAAGCAGCTGAGGAACCGGTAAGGGAGATATTTTCCCATTCAAATAAAAGAAAACGTTCTCACAAAAAGTCAGAACCTGCTGATACGGAAGCAGAGGATGATCTGACTGATCTTTGATATTTTTATTATGTCAGCTGACTCCATCCGCAAGGAGGAGTACAATATAAGCAAACAAAAATTAATTTCGCTGTATTTCATATGAAAACAGCAGGAGGTAACAAAATGAAAGCAATTACTAAGGAACAGAGATTCGTCAAGAAAAATACCGATTTGAAGAAAAAAGCATCAAAAAACAGCAGGAATAAACGCAGTGAACAGATATATAAGATATCTGTTCTCGGCTTGCTTTCGGCTATTACATTTATAATGGCATTTACGCCGATAGGATATATCCCGGTAGGTGCGTTGAAGCTTACATTCCTTACTATTCCGGTAATAGTTGCTGCGGCTTTGATAGGTCCTGCCGGCGGCGCAATAATCGGTGGAATGTTCGGTATAACCAGTTTTATTCAGGCTTGCTCAGGCATGAGCGTACTGACAGGCGCATTGTTCCAGCTTAATCCGGTACTTACATTCATCCTTTGCATAGTGCCTCGTGTACTTGAAGGTTTTTTAGGAGGTCTTGTATTCAAAGGCCTGCAAAAGTCGCGTGAATCGGAACTGTTTTCATATATTTCAAATGGCGCTTTGATAGGAATTATAGCCGGCCTTGGGATATTTTGTGAGGTTGCTGTAATAAATCATTTCCACGATGATATGATGTCGGCTTTTTTCCTCAGCATTATACTTACCATTGTGCTCGGAACAATGACAGGACTTCTTTTCGGTTTTATTAGAAAAGTTAAGTATTCTGATGTTTTTTCATATGCGGCGACTGCTCTGTCTGTTCCTCTGCTTAATACAATCCTGTTTATGTCTGCGCTTTATGCCGAAATAAAGATAATTGCTATGAATGCAAATGCGGCATCAGGTCTTGATGAAGGATTTGCTGCTACATTTACTGCCGTTTCCGGCAAGTCTGCCGGTGGTGTGCTTTCTTTCTTTGTAGGAATGGTAGGGGCACAGGCTATTATTGAGGCTGTCGTATGCTTTATAGTTGGTTCCGCAATTACTAAGGCGCTGGCAGTGGCGCTTAAAAGGGTTAAAAAGTGATAATGATTGAGGACGGGGTACAGTGCCCCGTTCTTTTTTGCAAATACGGGCGGTGATTATCTGTGAAGAGGAAAATTCTTGATATTTTAAAAAACACTGACGGTTATATTTCAGGTGAACAACTCAGTTCTGAATTGGGTGTATCTCGTACAGCAGTATGGAAAAACATTAACTCTCTGAGAAAAGATGGATATGTTATTGATTCTGTGACAAATAAAGGGTACAGAATGGTAAGCTGTCCCGATAAACTTGATGGGAATGTAATCAGAGAGAGTCTGGATACAAAAGTTGCCGGTACGGAGATATGCATACTTGATGTTGTTGATTCAACAAACGAAGAAATCAAGCGCAGGGCTGCAAATAATGCACAAAGCGGCTTGATTGTTGCTGCTGAGAAACAAACATGCGGTAAAGGAAGACTGGGAAGATCGTGGAGCTCCGAGAGCGGCGGATTATATTTTTCTTTGCTTCTTAGACCGGAATTACCGCCGTCTGATATTTCGGGTATTACACTTGCTGCCGGATATGCAGTTTGTCTTGCTGTGCGTGAATATACCGGAATTGATGCAAGGATAAAATGGCCGAATGATGTTATTGTCGGAAATAAGAAAATCTGCGGTATTCTGACTGAGATGACCGCGCAGACAGACAGAGTTGATCATGTTGCAATAGGTATTGGTATAAATGTTAACCATGAAGCATTTCCCGAGGATATCAATAAAAAAGCAAGCTCATTGTATATAGAGTCCGGCAAAAGAATAGACAGGAATAAATTTCTGCGGTGTGTTATCCAGAAGCTTGATAAAGTATTGTCGTCTTTTCTGGTTAGTCTTTCGGCTGACGATATGTCACAATTCCGTGAGCTTTGCGCAACTATTGGAAAACGTGTCAGTGTAAAACGTAATAATTGCACAATAAATGCCGCTGCAAGAGATATTACTCCTGCCGGTGAGCTGATTATTGTCGATGATAACGGAAAGGAATTTATTATTAATTCAGGGGAAGTAACCGTCCAGGGAATATATTGATATGAAAAATGCAGAAGCCGTCAGACTTCTGCAAATTTTTTTGAATTATTCTGAGCGTATGCGTATCGAATTAATAACAGGCTGTTGATCTTCAGCTATTGTGCCGTCGTTGTCGACAGGCTGAGCTTCTTCACAAATTCTATCGACTACATCCATTCCCTCTGTAACTGTACCGAATGCGGCATATTGTCCGTCGAGATATAGGGAATCCTTATGAACTATAAAGAATTGTGAATCAGCGCTGTCAGGATCACCGCCCACACGCGCCATTGATATTGTTCCTCTTACATGAGATATAGGGTTATCGTAGCCGTTCTGCTTGAATTCTCCGACAATATTTTTTGCCATACTGCTTTTTTCTGTACCTTGGGCATCACCGCCCTGCATCATAAAGTCTTTTATGATCCGGTGGAAGGTAAGGCCATCATAAAATTTTGAATTTGCAAGATTTATAAAATTATCAACGGTTTTTGGTGCTGCGGATGGATCAAGCTTTACTGTTATTTTACCGTAATCCTTGATATGTATATCTGCATAATATGTTTTGTTTGATTTATCGTTTGTCATATCTGATTGATTATTTGACATAATCGTCATGATGATTGCAACAGCAGCTATAACACATAATATTATCGATAAAATAACAACTATCGGAATGATCTTGCTTTTTGATTCATTGTTTTTTCTGTTTGCGGTTGTTTGCTGCGCATTATTTTTTTTCTGCGCTTTTCTTTTTCCTTTTTTAGACATTTTTAGTTATCCTTTCGATTATTAATGTTACATTAATCTGTAAAATCAAATGCATCTTTGAAGTGGTCTTTGAACAGATCAAACACTGCCGTCAGCGTTTCCTCATCCTCCACACTGGTATATGATTCTTCTTCGTCATCACTGATTTCTACTTTAAGTATAACTACCTCAGTATTATCATCGGAATCATCATGAGGCAGCAGGACAACATAGTTTTCATCTTTATATTCGATAAGGTCGAGAAATTCAAACGGAACTTCTTCGCCGTTTTCGCTATTAAGGTAGATGATGTTGTCGATATCATCATAATCTATTGTGTCTAAATCATCATCAGAACCTAAGGGTCCAAATATAGACTTCAACTCTTTGCGCTGTTCATTGCTCATTTCAAAATTATTATTTTTCATATTTCGTGATCTCCTTTTTTTATAATTAACTTTTATCACCGTTTGTGTCATCCATGCGTACAAACTTTATCTATATAATACCTCATATCTCAGAAAAAAGCAATGTTTGTTTTTCTTGTGCCGGCCGACATGGAAATCCACTTTCTTCTTCATAATATTGGGACAGAGTCCCAATATTATGTCTTTTGTGAGTGCGGATAGTAGGGGTTGATTTATTGTTGAATATAATGTATAATTATATCGAAATCTACGTTGAAATGAGGTAAAAACCAATGTATAATGATTTGATGGACAGTATCGGTTTCGTTGGAAAGTATGACAGTGAACTCGCTGCGGCTATGAATGATGAGCTGAAAAGACAACAGCAGAATCTTGAGCTTATAGCATCAGAAAACATTGTTTCTCCTGCTGTAATGGCTGCAATGGGTTCTGTGCTTACAAACAAATATGCAGAAGGTTATCCGGGAAAAAGATACTACGGCGGCTGCCAGTTTGTCGATGTAGCCGAGCAGATCGCGATCGACCGTGCTTGTAAGCTTTTCGGCGCGAAATTTGCAAATGTACAGCCTCATTCGGGCGCTCAGGCTAATACAGCTGTGTATTTTGCAATGCTTAAGCCCGGTGATACAGTTATGGGTATGACACTTTCAGAAGGCGGTCACCTGACACACGGTTCACCAGTGAATATTTCCGGTAAGTATTATAATTTTGTGTCATACGGTGTTGATCCGGTTACACACAGGATCGATTATGATAAGGTTTATGAAACAGCAATGGAGGTTAAGCCTAAAATTATCGTTTGCGGCGCATCAGCTTATCCGAGAATTATAGATTTTAAACGCTTCAGAGAAATTGCTGACGCATGCGGCGCTTACCTTATGGTCGATATGGCTCACATTGCTGGTCTTGTGGCTGCCGGTGTACACCCATCTCCGGTTCCGTACGCTCATTTTACAACAACAACTACTCACAAGACTCTCAGAGGCCCCAGAGGCGGTATGATTCTTACAAACGATGAGGAACTTGCAAAGGCTGTTAATAAGGCAGTATTCCCGGGCACACAGGGCGGTCCGCTTATGCATGTTATCGCTGCCAAAGCTGTATGCTTCGGTGAAGCATTGAAGCCTGAATTCAAGACATACGGTGAAAATATAGTTAAAAATGCGCAGGCACTTGCAAATGGTCTGACAAGCAGAGGCTGCAAGCTTGTTTCCGGCGGTACTGACAATCATGTAATGCTGCTTGATCTGACAGACAGTGAGGTAACCGGAAAAGAACTTGAGCACCGTCTTGATGAGGTCAGGATCACCGCAAATAAGAATACTGTACCGAATGAGAAGAGAAGTCCGTTTGTAACAAGCGGCGTGCGTCTTGGAACAGCTGCTGTTACAACCAGAGGTCTTGGCGTTGAAGAAATGGACAAGATCGCAGAATATATATCGCTTGCTCTTAACGACTTTGAAAACAATGTTGATAAGATCAAAGCAGGCGTTGC
>CACYDC010000074.1 GCA_902773025.1 uncultured Ruminococcus sp. | reverse complement strand
TTTTGTGCTGTGGAAGTATCATACCTCAAATGGTTTTTTCTTTTATAATGGATCCGGCTCCTGACAAGAGTCTGTTAGTAACGGTGAATCACCTTTATTATCGTCCGATAGATATTATCATTATCATCATGTTCATCCAGCTGATTACTATTAATGTTGTCAATTTTACAAAGCCGTCTTTATACAACAAAAGCTTTATTTTGAATTATACGGTAATGCCATATCTTTTCTTACCTTTATTTTTTATATAGCAAATTATATTTATCATAAATCCATAAAAGGATTTTTTAGGGAATGAGAGCCTTCTGTCAAACAGCGCGGAGTGCATTTACTTAGAGTTTGTGAAAATGATTAGCCGCGGTATGATACTGACAACGACGGTCTGTATCTCTTTATAACCCACAAAAACTTCCCCGGAAAAACAGATCTGCACATCTGCTTTTCCGGGGAATGATTATTATGCTTATTATTATGTTTCAGTCATACAAAATCAAAGAACAGCTTTTTTCATTTCACCAACGTATTCTCCGATATATGACGGAGCAGCTTTACCGTGCTTGGCAAGCAGCTTGATGATAGCAGAGCCGACTATTACTCCGTCAGAAATAGCAGACATCTTTTTTGCCTGCTCGGGCGATGAAATGCCAAACCCGATCGCGCATGGAACAGACGTGTTTTCTCTTACAATTTTCACGATAGAATCGAGATCAGTCGTTATCTCACTTCTTGTTCCTGTTACTCCCAGGCTTGAAACAATATACAAAAATCCCTCGGCTTCTTTAGCTATTTTTGCAATACGATTCTCAGAAGTGGGCGCAATGAATGATATAAGATCAACACCGTATTTTCGGCACAAAGGCAAAAATTCCTCCTTTTCTTCATATGGAATATCAGGAAGTATCAGTCCGTCAATTCCGATATCGCTGCACGTTGAAATGAATTTATCTGCACCGTATGAGAATACAACATTTGCGTAGGTCATGAATACTAACGGTATTTCAATATCTTTTCTCAGCCTGCGTACAAGATCAAAGATCTTCTCTGTATCAACACCGCCTGCAAGGGCACGTATATTGGCTTCCTGAATAACAGGGCCTTCGGCTGTGGGATCCGAAAACGGTATTCCGAGTTCGATCATGTCGGCGCCGTTTTCGACAGCTGAGCGTACAGCTGCTTCTGTCGTTTCAAGATCGGGATCACCGCATGTAATAAACGGTATAAAAGCTTTTCCCTGTGCAAATGCATTTTTTATCTTACTCATAGATCTCCACTCCTCTGTAACGTGCAATAGCAGCACAGTCTTTATCGCCTCTGCCGGAAATAGTGATAACCATTATTTTATCCTTGTCCATATCCGGCGCCAGCTTGATGGCATGCGCAACAGCGTGCGCGGATTCAATAGCAGGAATAATACCCTCTGTTTTTGCAAGATATTCAAAAGCACAAACCGCTTCTTCATCAGTAACAGCCGCATATTCCGCCCTGCCCGTATCATGCAGCCAAGCGTGTTCAGGCCCTACACCCGGATAGTCTAACCCCGCGGAAATTGAGTACACCGGTGCAATCTGTCCGAATTCGTCCTGACAGAAATAGGATTTCATTCCGTGAAAAATGCCGAGCCTTCCGGTGGAAATGGTCGCAGCAGTTTCAAATGTATCAATTCCTCTGCCGGCTGCCTCACAGCCAATCAGACGTACATCCTTGTCCTCAATAAAATGATAAAAGCTTCCGATAGCATTCGAACCTCCTCCAACACAGGCGAGAACTACATCCGGCAGCCGTCCTTCCTTCTCAAGCATCTGCTCCTTTATCTCTTTGGAAATAACTGCCTGAAAATCACGTACTATAGTAGGAAACGGATGAGGCCCCATTACGGAACCAAGACAATAATGTGTGTCTGAAATACGATTTGTCCATTCTCTCATAGCTTCGGATACTGCGTCTTTAAGTGTTGCTGTACCGCTTTTTACCGGAATAACTTCTGCTCCGAGAAGCTTCATGCGGTAAACATTAAGAGCCTGACGCTTTGTGTCCTCTTCCCCCATGAAAACAACACATTCCATACCCATAAGCGCTGCCGCCGTAGCCGTTGCAACGCCGTGCTGACCTGCGCCGGTTTCGGCAATAAGCCTTGTTTTTCCCATTTTCTTTGCGAGCAGAGCCTGTCCAAGTACGTTGTTTATTTTATGCGCTCCTGTGTGATTAAGGTCTTCACGCTTAAGATATATTTTTGCTCCGCCAAGGTCCTTTGTCATTTTTTCAGCATAATAAAGTCTTGAGGGCCTGCCGGCATATTCATTGAACAATTCCGTAAGTTCACTGTTGAACTCAGCATCGTTTTTGAAATGATTATAAGCTTTTTCCAAATCTGTCACTGCATTCATCAGCGTTTCGGGTATATACTGACCGCCGTGGATACCGAAGCGTCCTTTTGGGTTTGTCATCTGTAATCTTCCTTTCTTACGGCAGCTGCAAAGGCTGCCATTTTTATTTTATCCTTTTTGCCGTCCGTTTCGATGCCCGAACTTACATCAAGCGCAAACGGATGCAGAGTACGCACTGCTGATACGGCATTTTCACAGTTAAGTCCTCCGGCAAGAAAAAAAGGCCTTTTTATATTTTTCAGCAAGCTCCAGTCAAATACGATTCCGTCGCCCGCTCCTGCATCCAATAAAACATAGTCGGCAATGCTTTTCTCTGCTTTTATAACGTCATCCGCCGTACGGATACGAAATGCCTGAAACAAGAGCTTATTAGTGAGAGTACGAAGTATGCGTATATATTCGTCGGATTCATTTCCGTGAAGCTGCGCTATATCAATTATACCATTTTTAAGCAGCTTTGCAACGGTTTCTGTACTTTCATCAACAAATACTCCTACTGCGCTAATGCCCGGATTAAGTATCTTTTTCAGCCTTCCGGCTTTTTCAGCAGATACAAAACGCTTGCTTTTTCCGGCAAAAACAAAGCCGATATAATCCGGCATTATTTCATTTGCAGCCTGTATATCATTTTCTGATGACAGTCCGCACATTTTTATCTTTGTCATTTCGTTCCCCTCAGCCGGACAAGCATCGCCCTTTTATCATCCGCCTTCATCAGCGTTTCACCTATAAGTACGGCATCTGCGCCTATTTCACGCAGAGACGTTATATCCTGTGGAGTCCTGACACCGCTTTCTGATACAAACAGTATATTATCAGGCACAAGAGAACGCAGCATTCGGCTGTTTTCCGTATTAACGGAAAAATCTTTCAGATTTCTGTTGTTAACACCTATTATACGCGCCCCGGCAGATAATGCGCTGCCAATCTCGTTTTCGTCATGGACTTCCACAAGGGCAGACAATCCAAGTTCGTCGCAGATACCTATATATTCGCTTATCTGCTGCTGACTCAATATTGAGCATATAAGCAGAACGGCAGACGCACCCGATACCTTTGCCTGATATATCATATATTCATCAACCGTAAAATCCTTTCGCAGACATGGTATCGAAACAGACGCAGCTATTTCCCGGAGATATCTGTCGCTTCCCAGGAACCATTTCGGTTCAGTAAGTACCGAAATACAGTCCGCCCCTGCCGATTCATAATCCTTGGCTATTTGCAGATACGGAAAATCCTCAGCAATCAGCCCCTTTGACGGAGAAGCCTTTTTACATTCACAGATAAAGGAAATATCGGGTTTTTTCAATGCATTTTCAAAAGCAAAGTTCCCCTTCGGTAATGAAAATGCCTGCCGCTTCAGTTCTTCAGAAGGAATATTCTTTTTTGCCTGCTCAGTTCTCTCAACTGCATGAGCTGCAAGCTCGTCAAGTATTGTCACTCTTCTACCTCCGGCCGGTTGCTTACTTCAATAAGCTTTTCAAGTGTTTTCATAGCCTTGCCCGAATCAATGAGTTCGGCGGCCAACGCTATTCCGTCGCTCATGCTGTGTGCTTTGCCGCCGATATACAACGAAGCTCCTGCATTGAGAAGCACAGCATTTCTTTTATGTCCTTTCTGTCCGCTGAGTATATCTCTTGTTATCTGAGCATTTTCCTCAGGTGTACCGCCCCTCAGGTCCTCTTTGGCGCAGCGCTGCATTCCAAAATCCTCGGGAGCAATTGTGTAGGATTTGAACCAGCCGTCTTTTATTTCACATACCTTTGTAGGCGCGCTCATTGATATTTCATCAAGCTTATCCGTGCCGTATACGACCATACCGCGTTTGATTCCAAGACTTATGAGTACCTGTGCCAGCGGCTCTGCAAGATAACCGTCATATACTCCTAAAAGCTGCATTGTCGGCGAAGCCGGGTTCGTGAGGGGACCGAGAATATTAAAAACAGTCCTGAAGCCTAATTCACGGCGTATTGCTCCGACATATTTCATTGAAGTATGATATTTCTGCGCAAATAAGAAACACATTCCGACTTCATTCAGCAATTCAATACATCTCTTCGGGCTTTGATTTATATTTACTCCCAGCGCCTCAAGACAGTCGGCAGTTCCGCAGTTTGAGGACGCAGCGCGGTTTCCGTGCTTTGAAACCTTCATACCTCCTGCTGCTGCAACCAAAGCAGAGGTTGTCGAAATATTGAAGCTGCCTGCATTATCTCCACCGGTTCCGACAATTTCAAATACATCCATGCCCGTTTCAACCTTTGTAGCGTGTTCTCTCATAGCGGCAGCGCAGCCTGCAATCTCATCGGTCGTTTCGGCCTTAGCGCTTTTTGTGGAAAGCGCGGCAAGAAATGCGGCATTCTGAGTTGCCGAGGTCTGGCCGCTCATTATTTCATTCATTACGGCATATGCCTCATCGTAGGTGAGATCTCCCTTGTTTACAATTTTAACGATAGCTTCTTTGATCATTTTAAATTCCTCCTGATAAAATTATTTAGAATGAGCTTTCCGTTTGGTGTCATTATTGATTCCGGGTGAAACTGCACTCCGAAAATCGGATATTCTTTGTGCTGAACAGCCATTATCTCTGAATCTTCTGTTGTACAGGTGACTTTAAGACATTCCGGCACAATTGACTGATCTGCCGCAAGCGAATGATATCGCGCAACCTTATCCTTTTCCGGCATTTCTGCAAAGATCGGACAGCTTCTGTCAAAGCTGACGACCGATTGTTTGCCATGCATAAGATGTTTTGCATATGTAATTTTCGCACCAAAGGCTGCGCATATTGCCTGATGTCCCAGACATACTCCAAGTATAGGTATATCTTTTCCAAGAGATTTAACTGTTTCAATTATAATTCCGGCATTTTCCGGTCTGCCCGGACCGGGTGACAAAATGATACGTTCAGGGCTGAGTTTTCGTATTTCCTCAACAGTCATTTCGTCATTTCGTATTACCTTTATATCGGGTTCTATTTCTCCGATCATCTGATAGAGATTATATGAGAAACTGTCGTAATTATCGATAAGCAGTATCATTCTTCCACCTCCTGCGCAAGCTCAAGCGCCTTAAGGCACGATTTAGCCTTGTTGATACATTCCTCAAATTCCTTTTCGGCCACAGAATCAGCAACAATTCCCGCGCCGCTTCTTACAAAAACTTTACCGTTCTTCTTATACGCGATTCGTATTGCTATACATGTATCCATATTTCCAGTAAAATCAATATATCCGATAGCGCCGCCGTAAATTCCGCGTTTATTGTTTTCAAGCTCACCGATCAGCTGACAAGCTCTGATTTTCGGTGCGCCGGACAATGTTCCGGCCGGCAATACCGCTTCTATCGCATCAAGCGCATCCTTATCCGGTGTTATTTCTCCCCTGACTGTTGACCCGATATGCATTACGTGCGAATAGCGTTCGATACAGTGCAGTTTTTCAACCTTAACGCTGCCGAACCGGCTGATTTTCCCGAGATCATTCCTTCCTAGATCGACCAGCATATTATGCTCGGCAAGCTCTTTTTCATCTGCAAGAAGCTCTTCTTCAAGCGCTTTGTCCTGCTCGTCTGTTTTTCCTCTGGGTCTTGTTCCGGCAAGCGGGAATGTATGCAATACGCCGTTTTCAAGCTTTACAAGGGTTTCGGGAGAAGCGCCTGCAACTTCTACATCCGTTCCCGAAAAATAAAACATATACGGCGAAGGATTTATTGTCCTGAGAACACGGTATGTGCCGAGCAGACTGCCTTCAAAAGGAGCGCTCAGACGGTTGGAGAGAACGATCTGAAATATATCTCCCTCAAAGATATGATTTTTTGCTTTCTCTACCATTTTGCAGTACTCATCCTTATTGAAAAGCGGAGTTACCGGACCAAGAAGCTTTCCTGATCTTTCCTGTTTCTTTTCACCGTGACGCAGAAGGTCAATAAGCTGTCTGAGTTCGACTACTGCCTTGTTATAACCGGTTTCTATATCATTCAGCTTCATGTTTACGATGAGTACGATCTTTTGTTTTACGTGATCAAATGCGATCACTTTATTGAAAAGCATAAGATCGACATCTTTGAATAATTCCGAATCCTGAGCATTGCATCTCACAGCAGGTTCGCTGTAGCCGAGATAATCATAAGAGTAATAACCCACAAGTCCGCCTGTAAACGGCGGAAGGTAGTCAAAGCGGGGGCTTTTATATTCTGCAAGAATTTGTCTGAGATAGCTTGAAGGGTCATCTGTTTGCACAGTAAGATCTCCGGCTTTAAGTGTTCCGTTTATACAGGTTATTTCCATTACCGGATCAAAGCCAAGAAATGTATATCGTCCCCATTTTTCATTAGCCATTGCGGACTCAAGCAGATAGCAGTGAGTTGAGATGTTTTTCAGAATTTTCATTGTTTCGATCGGTGTTGTAAAATCCGACAGGATCTCACAGCTTACCGGCAGGACATCAAATCTGCCGTCTTTGGCTATTTTTTCAACATCCTCAAATGAAGGTAAGATATTCATATGTTTTTCCTCCCTGAAAAAAATTTTCCCCTGACTTTCTGTCAAAGGAAATCAAAAAAACGTCCTTAACAGAATCAGTCTGATCTGTTAAGGACGAATAATATTTATTATCCGCGGTGCCACCTTAATTCACGGCAAAGCCGTACGCTTAGCAGGATACTATAATATCCCCGGCAAGTTACGCCTGCCTTCAGCGTCGCAGAATACTCCGGGGTGTGACCCGTTTGACTGCGCCCTCAGCGGTCCATTTGACAATTTGTTTCTTACCTGATTCTCAGCAGCGCAGGCTCTCTGTGAAGGCATCATTGCCGTTATCTCCGCTTCAACGGTTTAAAGTAATGCTG
>CACYDC010000073.1 GCA_902773025.1 uncultured Ruminococcus sp. | reverse complement strand
GACGTTCAGTGGGAGATTTTACTCCCACTGAACGGATATATGGCTCCCGCCGTCTAAGAGGGCGCGGGTGTCCTGTGGACACCGCTGAGCAGCAGCAGCGCCGACCGAGCCGGCAGGCGAGACCCGGGGGACATACTTTGCGGTTATATTACAGATCAATTTCAAGAATTACCGGACAATGGTCGCTTCCATAGATATCGGATAATATTTCGGCATTGGTTATTTTTCCGCGCAGTCTGTCAGATACGATAAAATAGTCAATACGCCATCCCGCGTTGTTTTTTCTTGCGTTAAAGCGGTACGACCACCAGCTGTACCGTCCGACCGCATCAGGATGCATATATCGGAATGTATCCGTAAATCCGCTTTCCAGAAGCTCCCCTATCTTTCCGCGTTCCTGATCGGAAAATCCTGCATTTCCCCTGTTTGACTTAGGGTTTTTAAGATCTATCTCATTATGCGCAACATTCAGATCACCGCAGTATATCACAGGTTTTTCCCTGTCGAGTTTCATAAGATACTCACGAAGATCAGTTTCCCATTCCATACGGTAATCTATTCTCAGCAGACCGTCCTTAGCATTCGGAGTATATACGTTCACAAGATAATAGCTTCCCATATCAAGTGTTATCATCCTGCCCTCATGCGAATGCGCTTCAATTTCCATACCGTTAAGCGCAACGCTTTCCGGGGTATGCGGAGTAAAGACTGCCGTACCGGAATAGCCTTTTTTTTCAGCGCTGTTGAAGTATTTATTATATCCTTCCAGAGGAATCTCAGCCTGTCCCTCCTGCATTTTTGTTTCCTGAAGACACATAAAATCCGGTTTCAGATCATTCACAACATCAAGAAATCCCTTTTGCATACAAGCTCTGAGTCCGTTGACGTTCCATGAAACAAATCTCATACTTTATTTCCTTTCATACAAATTCGTTCTTATTTTTCTACATTATTGTAATTGTATCATAAATTTGTATAATATTCAATCACTGCCGGCGATTTTCCCACGGAAATCAACTTTCAACTTTCGAAATATTGGGACTCTGTCCCAAACCCTGCCGGAGGAAACCTTTTTTTGAAAAAAAAGGTTATCCCCCGGACCCCTTTACAAAAAAACTTGTGTTTATTCTATTAAAACGGACGGAAGAGAGGTACAATATTTTATTTCCGCGGCGATTTTCAGCATTCATCGGGATTTTTTAAGCCTGTATCCCATACCCCATACAGTTTCGATATATTCTTCGCTGTCATATTTTTTTAGTTTTGCGCGCAGGTTACTCATATGGACCTTTACTGTACCTTCATCAAATGAAAAGTCATCGCCCCATACGCTTTGAAAGATATTTGATTTTGAAAACAGCTTTGAAGGATTTCGCACCAGCAATAAAAGTATATCAAATTCTTTATTTGTAAGCGTAAGAAGGTGTCCGTTAATTTCCGCTTTATTTTCCGTCAGATAAATATCCAGATTTTTGAAACTAAGCTTATCCTGTCTGCTGTAGGCGCCGGTCCTGCGAAGTACTGCTTCGATACGCGCAAGCACCTCGTCAAGATCAAATGGTTTTGTTATGTAATCATCCGCTCCTGTCCTTATAACGTCCACTTTAGTCTGCACCGTATCCTTGGCAGATATTATTATTACAGGAGTTGTACTGTTTTTTCTTATTGCTGAGAGAACCTCGTTTCCGCTTTTGAAGGGTATCATTATATCAAGAAGAACAATATCCGGCTTTTCTCTTTCAAAAACGCTCATTGCTTCTACACCGTTGGAGGCAGTACACACTGTATATCCGTTTTCACCAATAAAATCACTCAGCAGTCTGCGTATTTCATGATCATCTTCCACGATAAGTATTTTTATTTTTTTCATATTATTCACCTTCCACGGTAGATCTCCAACGCTGATCCGATCTGAACGATAATATCGCCGGAAACCTCGCCGTAATCAGAATGAGTCCCGTCGCTGTTCCATGAGCAAAGCATAGGTGCAGGTTCATCCCCTGCGCCCTGCTCTACTGTAAAGTACATACCTTTTTGAAACGAAGACTTGTCTTTTTCGTTCATATCAAAAATACCTACAGCGCTGTAGCAAAGCGGTTCCTTCTGAGGTTCAGGGAAAGTCACCGCAAGAATATAGGTATTACTGTTCTGTTTGTCATCTGCTTTAATAATACGGACAGCAAAATCCTCCGGAGCATACGGCATTTTTCCGCCCTCATTCTGAATAAGGTCGGACAGTACGTCAAATACATACCTGCCATTTCCGTTTATCATTATACAAATATAATCCAGACTGTGCTCGTAAAAATCCTTAGGAAGGATAACATGCTCAACAAGATATCTTTTATCATAAAACAGCTGATCCATAACACACCTGTTACAATATATTTGTCGGGTAATTCCCCTGCAACCAGTAGGGGATTACACGCATTCGTTACTTAAGCTATAATGGAAGCAGTAATTGGACTGACGTATCACCCCTT
>CACYDC010000072.1 GCA_902773025.1 uncultured Ruminococcus sp. | reverse complement strand
CTCTATTAAAACTATTACAAAGATAGCACTCTTTTACCGGACTACGTATGGATTTAGCATCTGGTCAGGCGTACTCTTTTTAATTGTTTCCATAGCCATGACTGCACTAATCGAGGGGGACAGCTCAAATGATTATATATTGCTGACTGTTATATCTGGAGCTATAGTTTTATTCACCCTTGTCCAAGACATTAGATTGAGTGGCTTTATATATGGCTTCTTAGGATTTGTATTTCAGATTGTGATGACGTTTGTGATCTTTTTCCTGCTCATTATTATACTCGCTTGTTTTATCGGCCGCATTGTCACAAGGCAAACGAGAAGGCTTGATAATTCTCTTTTTGGCGTGGGCAAGGAGATTCGATATGCAATTATTCTCCTGCCTGATTTTATCCGGGTTTCTAAATAATTGTATATGCTATATATGCGCAAATATCATATAGAGGAGATCATATCTATGAGTTGCCCATATTATTGGTGGGATAATCATTACGCTTGCCGTAAAAGCGGTAAAGACGTTAACGAGGATACTTACTACAAATACTGCCGTAACTATGATTACGATGACTGTCCAATCTACAAGGGTAAACTACCCTCTGATAGTGGTAACTGTTATCTATCAACTGCGTGTATTGAGGCAATGAACCTTCCAGATGACTGCTATGAGCTCACCCTTCTAAGAAGATTTCGAGATGAATATGTTCTATCCACAGAGAAGGGAAAATGTGATATCGCTCACTATTACACAGTCGCGCCCAAAATAGTATCAAAGATTAAGCTTGAAGCAAACGCCAAAGAAATCTTCAAAGATATATATTCCTCCTTGATTACCCCTTGTGTCGAACTAATAAGCTTAGGGGAAAATGCTAAAGCGTATTGTTTCTATAAACAATACTCGACAGAACTTGAACAGAAATACCTTGAAATGTTCTAAAGTGCATATTCATAGCAGTTACGCCTACGACTTTATTTGGAGGGCAAAAAATGGCTGTTAACTTCATTTTTATCATTATTGGACTGACAATATGTTTTGGTGGCATTTATTTCAGAAGGTTTTTTTCTGGAATAATCGGGTTCGTTTGGGGCGCTTTATTATCCGTCGGGCTCATTCTCTTAGCCGTTGGAACGCGCAAATTCGATCTGCAGGAATACATAGTCCCTGTCTTGGTAGTAGGTATTGTACTCGGAATAGCTTCAGCGGTTTACTATAGAATCTGTGCGTTGGTCAACGGATTTGTTACTGGAGCATTTATTGCCTTTATTGTGGCAGCTCTTGCAAATGATTTTGAGGCCACAGCAGGGGTAATCATTATTGCATTGATTCTTGGCGTAATATCCGCAATGCTTTCTTTCAAGTTCTATGACTACTCTTTTATTCTTTTGACTGCCTTTCTTGGGGGAGTCATTGCTAGCGTTGGCATTTATGGGTTACTATCTGGCAGCGATATAGAAGAAATAGCATTTGAAATTATGTGGTCGAGCAAAAACAGTGTCATTATTCTCCTGTTAACCCTCGTACTTACAGTAATTGGCTCTGCTTTTCAGATTAGGCGGTTGAAAGCAATAAACAAGAACACTGCAAATGATAGTCGATATGTCGGGGCTAAGAGTTTTATTCACACTTTTAGAGTGATACGTGAGAGGATAAGTACATGTCTACATCAGCTAGCCTCGTTCCTTCCAAGGATTCGGAAGGAACTCACAGAAGAAAAAGAACTCCTTTTCGCCCCCTTATTTTCTTTCGTTATTATACCATTGATTTACTCCTTGCTGGGCACGAACTACGGAAGCAACTGGTATTCTGCTGCATCATGGCTCAACATTATAGCTACATCAATAACATTGGCAGCA
This sequence comes from uncultured Ruminococcus sp., assembly GCA_902773025.1. Taxonomy (GTDB): domain Bacteria; phylum Bacillota; class Clostridia; order Oscillospirales; family Acutalibacteraceae; genus UBA1213. The sequence continues at coordinate 1,559 of CACYDC010000072.1, read as the reverse complement.
TTAGTATTCTTTGTTCAATACCGAACGAAGGCATTTGTTTTCTGTGTTGTTGCCTTCTACTCAATCTTTTCAATCATTTTCAACATATCAAATTTCTCATATCTTAACCATAATTATAGCTTTTGGTATGTGTTATTGCTGATTCTTAAATACCCAATATATACTCTTATATTATTATTAACTTCTAATATTATAAAGCGGAAATCTATTCAGCCCATTGTTTTATCATGTGTAGTTTTTTTGCTTAATGAATTCGTGTACGATTGGATAATGAGCGGCTCAATAAATGTTCACATTTCCTTCTATACCTTTGTTAGAGCCTTCCTACAACTTGCCGCTATATATTTTATTTTCAAAACACGAAACAACATAAACGTTTTTTCCTTCGCTGTTTCTGATGGTGACGATAAACAATATTTGGAGATTCAGAAGACGAATGGTATTTCAAAGCGGGATAGTAAGCTATTCGTTATCCTTGCTATATTGTCGATAATAGTTATTGTTTCTTTTGCCCTTGCACCGTCCTTTCAGAGAACCACCAGTCACAGGGTGGAATTGCAGGAAACGGATTCCGACGCTTCGAATAATGATCTTGCCCAAAGACACCGGTCAACAAGCAGCCGCGTTACCGAATCTTCATATGCGGAAACGGATCGAAATGCATCGAGTGATGATCAAAGCAAGCAGGATGATAAGTCTACGCTAACGCCTTTGAAAGATGGGATATATAATGTATTGCTATATGAAGATAAATATGAGGCGACGGAAAAAGGGACTTATGCAACTGTAGATATCGAAGATTATGTATCCTTTTCTGACGTGTATGTCAAATCGTTAAAACCTGGCGATACGTTTAGGGATGAGATTATTGAGTCGATTGAATCATATGATACAATGATTAGGATTAATGATATTTGGGCATTATTAAAATATGATTCATCGCACTGGCGTCTATATGGTCCTTTTGGAGATAGCATCATGGAAATCACCGAGTATGATGTTCCTGTTTTCTTCCCTGCTGGTGCACCATACTACACCTACATAAGTCCTGGAATTGGAGCAGATGAGTACCAAATAGACAGAATAGAAGATTACTTTGAGGTTGTTGAATTAGCGTATTCTGTTGTTGTTGTAACAATAACCGTGGAGAATCAAACCATTACAGAGGCTCATATATTTTTTAAATCTTGATCGTCCTTAGCAAGCAGGGCATTTGTATATACAAAATGCAAAAATGGGCAATCCGGAGCGTTCCCCGGATTGCCCGTTTTTCTTGTTGGTGGAGCATCCCCCAATCCCCCCTGGAACATTGGAAGCCTCCAATGGCTGCACGTTTCTGCGAAACGCTTTTGTAGTCACGAACGGTTTTTGTTTGGATCTTCTTTTTGCGTCTCCTCGTCTTTTTCAATTCCAAGGATACGATCCACATTGGCTTTGATCACAAGCAGCTCACGCATTTCTTCTCTGGCCTTCCGATAATCTGCGTATGCCTCTTTTTTCTTTGCAATCAGCTCGGAATACTCGTTATTAAGGGACTTGACGGAAGGTAACTTCTGAAT
>CACYDC010000071.1 GCA_902773025.1 uncultured Ruminococcus sp. | reverse complement strand
GAGGAGGAGTTTTTTTCAGGCTGACAATAAGACTTTATAAATGACGTTTACTACTTGCTATATATTGTAATTCATTTACTTTATTTCTGTTTTTTAGTTACCAATACAGTACATACATCCTTTTTTCCGTTGCTGGAAGTGATCGTTACTTTTGTTTGTCCCGGATTCTTTGCAGTTACCTTGCCGCCGGAGATGGAAGCCTTCTTCGGATCTGATACAACATAGCTTAAAGTCTTGTTATCCGCATTTGACGGAGTAACAGAGGCTTTGAGCTGGTAGCTCTGACCAACAGGCAGTACAATAAAATGTGTGTTTATATCTATAGATTGTACATAAACAGGATCGCCGATGCTTATCACGCAGGACGCTGATTTTCCCAGGTCGCTTGTCGCTGTGATAGTCGCCGTACCAGCATTATTTGCCTTTAGCTTACCGTTCTGATCAACGCTTACAACCTTTGTGTTTGAGGACTTCCAGATGATTCTGCCGGTTGAGTTTTTCAGCTTTGCCCTTAGCTTTGAGGTTTGTCCTGTTTTCATGCTGAGCTTGCTTTTATCAAGAGTTATAGTTTTTTCAGGGATCGGCACATCAAAAGAAAAGCTGAGCTTCTTACCGCCCTTTGTAGTTATATTTACTGTACCCTTGCCCGTGCCGACTGCTGTTATTTTTCCGTCCTTATATTTTAGTACGCCGTTATCAGACACGGACACTTTATAAGACGCTCCGGTATATTTTGATATATAATCAGGCAATTCATAAGTCTGATTAAGTGTAAGGGTACTGCCGGAACCGTTCAGAGGAAGAACTGAATCTATATCAGTTTTAAGAGTTCCGAGATCCAATGCGCTTGCTGACATTGCGGATGCGCCAAAAGCCATTACAACAGCAATTGATGCAGAAAAAATTCTTTTTGCAAATGATGTTTTAATCATAACAATTAACCCCTTTACTTAAAGTTCGTTTTTTTTGATAAATATCAGAGACTGTCAGTCTGAAATACTATTGATAATAGTCATTATATCACTGCGGTGTATTGAAATCAATAGTACGCTAAGTTATTTAAGACAAATGATAAATAATGTCAAAAAACCGGCCGGAAAATGCTTCCCAGCCGGTTTGATTTTACGGTGCTATATATTTATAGCCGTATGCTTCACACACACCTTTAGCAAATGCTTCTGCTATTGTTTTCGGGTTTTCTATGATCCATTTGGCTATCATCGGATTGTCATGAAAATCAACCTCGGTGTATACAGCGATCTTATTTGTTCTTTTTAATTCGTTCAGCTTAGGGTATTCCTGTACTCCATAATTTGTTTTTCCGGGAGTTACAGCCTGAACAGCACGGTATATTGGTTCAGCGTATTTCAGTGTTTCTGCCGTTCTCTTGTATACCATACACATTGTACCTGCGCCGCCGCCGGCATTAGTGTGTATCGGCATATGCAAGTCAGCACCCCATGAATTGCTTTCATCTATGCTGACAAACATATCCTGGAGCTTAGGCGCTTTCTTTACAATAAAACCGCATCTTTCCAAGGCGATTTTCGTAGCGTCTGCAATACGGTTGCACTGCTCCATTTCATTTGTGAAGCCATAGGAATATGTATTCGCATACTGGTTAGACGGACTCAGATATATCTTGGGCGCATTCGATACTACAATTTTACAATCGGCTGTTTTTCCGTTGTATATGCTTACTCTTATTGTTGTCGTTCCGGTTTTGAGTGCTTTAAACTCCGCCGTCCAGTTGGACTTTGTCATTTTGATGACAGTTGAGTTCATACATATATATACTCTGTTTGCCGCTGCACAGTCAGCCGGAATAATGGAAGAAAGGCTGGATGTTTCTCCTACTCTCATATTTATTACTGTACTGCTGAGTGAAATTGAAGAAGGCGCTTTTCTTACGTTTACGGTACAGGAGGCTGTAACGCCGTTATAAAGCTTTACGCTTACAGTCGCTGTTCCAAGAGCTGCGGCTTTGAATTGTGCCTTCCAGTCAGTTTTTGTCATTTTTACAACATTTTCGTTGCTGCTGCTGAATGTTCTTACAGCTGCGGCAGTACCGGAAGGTAAAACAGCATTAAGTTCAAAATTTTCACCTAAACCAAGTGAAACAACAGATTTTGAAAGACTGACTGTTTTGGGGGCTGATTTAACGAAAACAGTACATGAAGCAGTCAGACCGCTTGCAGTATAGGCTTTTACGGTTGCTGTACCGGTTTTATAGCCCGTGATTTTGCCGCCGTTTACCCTTACAATGCTTTTGTCTGAACAGTTCCATTTTATTACTTCGTCAGAGTCTGATTTAAGTGTGGGAACAAGCGTGTAGCTTTCATTTTTTCCGATACTTACAGAGGTCTTATTAAGCTTAAGAGACGGTGTTATTCCGGGAATAACTGTCACGCTGCATACAGCGGTAATGCCGTTAGATGTTTCAGCGGAGATGACAGCGCTGCCTGTACCAACGGCTGTTATTATACCGTTTTTTACATTTGCAATTGTACTGTCGCTTGTTGTCCATTTGAGAGTTTTATCTGCCGCAGTTGAAGGGGAGACTGTGCCTGAGATTGTATATGTTTTTCCTTTTTTTATTTCAACAGATGTCTGGCTGAGTGTAAGTCCGGTCGGTATGCCTATGTCATTAAAGTCTATTCCATACTTTTCGGCAAATGTCTGTGCAGCTGTATTTCCGATGCCGGTTATTTTTTTCAGGCTCATTCCTTCTTCTTCCGGATTTCCGAAAGCATCATCCGCTATATACTCAATTCCAGAAGGAATGGTAATCTCCTTTAATCTGGTACATCCGGCAAAGGCTTTGCTGCCGATTTTTTTCAGTCCGGCAGGTAAAGTAATATTGAATAATGGCTTTTTACCCATAAAAGCCTGATCTGAAATTTCTGTTACCGGCAGTCTTCCAATTACTGTAGGTATTTTTACAGAATTGTCAAAGCCTGCGTAAGATATCAGAGTTACAGTACCTTCATCATTTACAAAGTAACTGAAAGCTTTGTATGTCCTTATTTCCCTCACATCGTTCTGTTTATCAGAAAGATAAGCGGGTATCTCATATGCTTCTGATGATTCTCCTGATGATGTATCATCGTTTTCGTAAGAAGTTTCGATTACTGAAACATCGGCAGACTGTGTGTTTTCAGCAGCTGAAACAGTTGCTGCTCCTGTGTCGGATATGAATCCGGATACTGCCGCAGTACAGCATAATAATGCTGCAACAGCTTTTAAAAAGTTTTTTCTTCTCTTCATTTTTTTCCTCCTTGGCTTTTGTGTTATGATATTAATGTGGTCTTCCTGATTGCTTGGGTTCAGGAAAGAGCATACCTAATCTTATCAAACTTTCCCTGCCGCTGTCGCTAAGACTTATGTAAGAGCAGGGACGTTTTTTCTCATCATATTTGAGGTTAATACTATCCGATGGGGGAGACACAATATCGGTTTTTTCGATTATTTCTTCGCAGTCCATCAGATAATATGTATCAGGTAATTCGTTTGGTTTCATTCATTTACTCTCCTTGCATATTTTCAGAAGTCTGTATTTTTTAAAGCTTAGTATCCTTTATGAACGCTGTTATTATCTCAATCGCCTTTTCGGCAGCTGACTTAGAAAATGTACTGTATTCAACCTGTGCGCTTTCATCGCTTGTACTGTCGTCTGATATAGAACGAAGTATAGAAAATGGAACTTTGTTGACGTAACAAACCTGGGCAATGCTTCCGCCCTCCATTTCACAGGCAACGGCGCCGAAACGCTCATGTATTGAAAATCTGTCTTCGATAGTTCCTATAAACTGATCGCCGGTTGCAACAGTTCCTACAGTGCAGTCTATATCGCCAAGCTCAGCGCAGACCTTTACAAGCTCTTTTTCAAGTGCTTTGTCGGCAGGTATGTAGATAATATTTTCTTCCGGCAAAAAAAGCGTACCAGCTTCATCGCCTAAAAGAGTTGTATCAAAGTCATGCTGTACGACATTTTCGGCAATTACAACGCTGCCGATATGAGTTTCTGACGATGTACTTCCGGCGATTCCGGTGTTTATTATCTTGTCTGGATGATATTCAAGTATCATAGTCTGTGTGCAGAGTGCAGCGTTGACTTTACCGATACCGCATTTTGCTATAACGCATTTTGTTCCGTCAATAATGCCTGATGTGAATTTTATCGAGCTGATTATTTTTTCGCAGGGATTTTCCATTTTTTGAATGATACCGTTTACCTCGATATCAAGTGCACCGATTATTCCTAACATTTTTCATTCCCCTTTCGTTAATTCCACTTTCCACTTTCCACTTTCCACTTTCCACATTCCAAATTTCTTAAAGCTCCATGTTTCCGGTATGGAACATTATTGCGGCAGCCGCTGCTATGGGGGCAGTTTCAGCTCTCAGTATTCTTTTTCCTAAAGTTGCTGTTACAGCACCGTTTTTGCAAAGAATTTCAACTTCCCTTTCTTCAAATCCGCCTTCCGGACCTATCCATACAGCTATATTCCTGTCAGTCTCTGTAATTATATCTCTGATTGATTGTCCGCCGCCTTCGTAGAAAAGTATCGTTTTGTCATATTTGCCGCAGTCCTTTGCAGCGTCCTTTAATTCTGCCAGAGGTTTTATTTCAGGCACTATGCCTCTTCTTGACTGCATCGCTGCCTGGAGAGCTATTTTCTGATAACGCTTAAGCTTTTTTTCGGCAGATTTTGCATCCGGACGTGAAACGCATCTGTCTGTCAGAACGGGTACTATCTCCGTTACTCCAAGCTCGATACATTTTTGTATGACGGTTTCAGGCTTGTCTCCTTTTGTCAGAGCAAAATATAAGGTCAGATTTATTGACGGCTCATGACTGCATTCTTCTTTAGTGACGATACGTACCGTTACTGTATCCCTGTCTATCTTTTCGATTCTGCACAAATGTTCATTTCTCTGTTTGTCGCAAAGCGTGATTATCTCTCCTACAGACATTCTAAGAGATTTAGTTATATGTACGGCATCCTCGCCGGTTATTATGTGTGTATCGCCGGCATTACCGGCATGTTCTGTGAAAAACCAGTCCATATTTTAACTCCTTGCAATGCTCTGACGTGAACATATCAGAGCTTCTTTTTCCTTTTTTCGGATAATAGTATACCTCAGCTTTTGCAGACGAAAACGGTTATATCTTTGAATAACTGCAAACGGAAGATTTACAACAAAAAGTATGGCGGAAAGAAAAAGAGCCATTGAAAAACGGTTGATAACGATCAATACCACAAAGTACAGACAATTCATGGTATGATTCCATTCCGCACGGCAGGTTTCCATTATAAATGTATCGAGATATTCTACAGAAACATTGTCAAGATGATCCTTTGAAAAACCGTCTTTTCCTATATATTGAGGAAGCATATCCTTCCATTTATTTATTTTTAGATTATCGCTGTAGAATTTTCCGCACCTTTCCCATTTGTGAGGTCTGTACATCTTTTTATCAGCGTCAAAAAAAGAAACATCGACTGTGACGCACACGACAAATATTATAAAATGCCATATACATCCGAGAACTATATTAATAATAAAAGCTTTGATGAATGTTTCTTCCTGAAGCATATTACAGCCCCCTGTTGTAAAAATGCCGTTTTACGCATAAGAGATAAAGAACAAACACAGATACAATTATAGCATTTTGAGCGGAAAAATTGTTAATAAATTATGAACAAAAGATAGAAAAGGCGGCAAAATGCAATTTTGATAAATTAATACAAAAAATACAAAAAAATCATCAAAATAATGTTGTAATCTGATAAAGTCCGTGTTACAATAGTATATGCAGGTTATTACGATGAAATGCAGATGAGGTCGGTTGAAATGAGACAAAAGATCGAAAAGCTTAGCACGGAGCTTGTAAGTGCGCTTAAAGAGAAGGAGCTTAAGGTATCCAGTGCCGAAAGTCTGACAGGCGGTATGATATCTGAAATTATCACATCCGTTCCGGGCGCTTCGGAAGTGATAGAATGCGGTGTATGCTCTTACTCAAACCGGATAAAGCATGAGGTTCTCGGTGTTAAAAATGAAACGCGGCAAGAGTATACTGAATACAGTGTTGAAACTGCAAAGGAAATGGCTGAGGGAGTACGCAGGCTGAGCGGCGCAGATATCGGTATTTCAACAACCGGAATTGCAGGTCCATCGGGTGCGCTCGAGGGAAAGCCGGTAGGCTATGTCTGTATTGGTATCAGCACGGCGGAGAAAACCTATGCGAAGGAATTTTTCTTCGGCAGTGAGAACAGCCGTGAAGTCATCAGGCAGCTTTCTGCCGTAAATGCGCTTGCTCTTACAATTGAGGAAGCGGGTATGCAGTAGTGCCGTATTATTGTACTACAAGAACAAATTGACAAACAAAAATATGACACTTGCAATAAAAATCTATTTTGTAAATAAAAAAATTGTGCAAAACTATTGATTATGTTTTAAATTCGTGATAAAATATACTACGAATGTAAAAAGTTTTATTTAAATTGTATCATTTGATGGAAAATGAACAAGAAATATACTATAATAGAACGGAGATGATTTATCTATGCCAAGAAGTGCAGGCAT
>CACYDC010000070.1 GCA_902773025.1 uncultured Ruminococcus sp. | reverse complement strand
CTCACCCTCGGAAGCCTTTTGTATTATCGCAGTTATTCTTTTCATGATAATGTCAAAATCATCCTTCGCATCATTATATCCTATCATATGCTCGTTTGTCATTATCTTTGCATATACCTTCCGCATATCCTCGGCGCGCTTTTTCGCTGCTTCAACATCTCTCTCTTCGTCGCCTTTTGAAGCATCGTCAGCTATCTCCGCGCGAAGCGCACTGAACTGGGTTATAAGCTTCTGAAGCTCCTTATCCTCATCAGCCGCCTGTCTTGCAAGATTATACTTTATATAAGCTTCTTCCTTCTGAAGCTGTCTGCCAAGCTCCCTTGCTATTTCAATAATATCCTTATTTTCCATGGTTTTTTCTCCTTTTGATATTTGATTTATTTTTCCGTAAGCTTTCCTCTGAGTATCCAGTTGCGCGCCTCGGTGATCTCTACATCCTGAAATGTCCCGATAAGCTCTGACGGCGCCTGTATCTCCACAACGATATTATTCTGCGTCCTCGAATTCAGAACACCGTCCCTTGCCTGTTCCTCTACAAGCACACGGTATTTTTTGCCAACCATTCCGGCACATCTCTGCGCCGCAATTTCCTCCTGTACCCTCAGTAATTCTCCCATCCATTTTGCTTTTTCCTCATGGGGTACCGGATCGTCAAATTTCGCCGCCGGTGTGCCGACTCTCGGTGAATATATGAACGTAAACAGCGAGGTGAATCTTACTTCTCGGATTAAATCTAGCGTTTCACAGAATTCCTCATACGTTTCTCCCGGAAATCCTACTATAACATCGCTGGTAAGCGACAAATCAGGAATACGGCTCTTCGCATAATTTGCAATTTCAAGATATTTTTCTCTGGTATAGCGGCGGTTCATCTTATTCAGAACTCTGTCAGAACCGCTCTGGAAGGGAAGGTGCAGGTGATTGCATATCTTTGGATTCGATGCCATGGTATCAATAAGCCTGCGTGAAGCATCCTTCGGATGGGATGTCATAAACCTTACCCAGAAATCTCCGTCAATGTCTGCGACATCGGCAAGCAACGAAGCAAAATCCGTTTTTTCATCTATCCACTTTCCATAGGAATTCACATTCTGTCCCAGTAGTGTTATATCCTTGAACCCTGCGCGCACCATATTCCTCGCCTCAGAAAGAACTACCTCCGGCCGGCGGCTTCGTTCCCTTCCCCTGACATGAGGAACTATGCAGTAAGTACAGAAATTGTCACAGCCGTACATGATCGACAGCCAGCCTTTGAAGCTTCCGTCACGGCGCAGCGGCATTCCCTCATATATCTTTCCGTCATCATAGCCTCTTTCAACCAGACGTTTTCCTCCCGTTACAGCATTGTAAAGCAGCTCCGGAAATTTATGTATAACGTGAGTACCAAACACCAATCCTACATACGGAAAGCTTTTATATATTTTTTCTGCAATATGCTCCTGCTCCATCATGCATCCGCACAATGCTATGAGCAGCGACGGTTTTTTCTTTTTCAATGCCTTTAATGCACCCACATTTCCAAATACCCTGTCCTCTGCGTGCTCACGCACGGCGCAGGTATTAAAAATAATAATATCTGCTTCTTCCTTGACTTCGGTAAATGCGCAGCCTGCTTTTTCCAGCATACCCTTTATCTTTTCGCTGTCAGCCACATTCTGCTGACAGCCGTATGTATGCACAAAAGCCTTCGGCTGTTTATTTCCTGCCCTCAGATATAGTATATCCTGTAGCTGAGATGTTATTTCCGACTGTCTTTTCAATTCTTCAACGGCCGTATCTGCATTATTCACAGTCATTCCTCCTGATCCATCTATTCCGGCCTTTTGCCGGTCACTTCAACACAACAATACCCCCGTACCGGATAATACGATATTTCCGATACGGGGAAAAATCACTGATATCATTCATCATTTGCAGTTGTTTCCTTCTGACGGCGGTACTTTATTATAAAGTATTTCACAATGGATCTTACGCCTGCAAATGTTGATATACAGCCCATCACAAAAAACAGCAATGCAAGCACTGATCTGTGCTCGAGAAGATAAAGCAAAACTCCGATCATCACACATGGTATTCCCGCCGAAAGTGTATACAGTATCGAAGAAGCTTTATACTTGAGCTTGCCGGCAGTAGTACGTTCCTCATCCTCTGCAATTTCATCAACAGTTTTCGCTGCCCTTCTCCGCACACTGATAAGTGAAAACAGCCCTATAACAATGAAGGGTATTGAAGCCAGCATGAACAGCCAACCGCCGTAGGTTTTTGTTTTCGTCTGTATCTTTTCCGGGTCATTCTTATCATAGTATACTGTGATCGTATCGCCTGTTTTCCACGAAGCCTCGTATTGTCCGAGCCTTATTCCGTAATAGTCCCTTCCGTTAACGGAATAACTCACAAGGGTATCGAATTCGGACAAATCCTTTCTGCTGTTGTTTTCGGGCATTATGAATCCGGTTATCACAGCCTGACATTCATCCGCATTATCCGGTATTTTATTGTCTATTGTTGAAAATATTCCCCAGGCCAATAAGCCGATTCCTAAGATTACAATAACCAATCTGCCGAATTTGCCGAAATTAGATATCGGTTCCATATGATTCGCTCACCCCTCGATTATCTCTTCTTTCCGAGCATCTATAATAATTGTGCGTGAAAGCTCATTGAAATAAGTATCATACACATATACATTTTCCGTTTCTTCCCTGAAGAAATTACCTGTCCATTCGTCTATATTTTCTTTTGCATTATCGTAATCCGCAGAAGAGCGGAATTTGACACTAAGATCTTCTATACCCCTTTCAGTCAGATGTGTCCTGAGCAATTCCCTTATTTTTTCTTCGGATAATTCGCCTTTTTCGATATACAGTCCGTTTACATTATGGTAATCGCGGTCCTCGCTGCTGCATACAGGTATTCCTAAATCAAGATATATTTGATTTATTTCACGGCTTTCGCCGATAAACGCATCGGTAACATTATAAAATCCGTAGTTAGGCGGATTTTCATCACCGATCGCATGACGGACATTATCCACCGTTATATCAACGTGATACCATTTATCATCAAGCTTTATTATATCCCATGAGTGGTCGGAATAAAACGCTGAAACATCCCAATTCTGACTGCCGGATACGCATATACATTCCACTCCGAGCCTGCGCATTGCCCACATAAAACCCTTACAGATTCCTTCACATCTTGCCGTTCCCTCTATCAAAGAGCCATAGGCAGAACCTGCATTTCCTGCTGATTCACTATATATACAGTTATAGAATATGGTATCATATACATATTTTTCCTTTTCGTCATCGCTTCTGTTTCCGATACTTGTCACAAGATCGGCAAGATACGACTCCATAGTTTTTTTATTTTTATCATATTCCTGTTTTGTCATGCAGTATGAAAAGGCCAGCGCAGATATTTCCGTCATTGTTTCGTCTGAATACTCGGGATAATAATCTCCGTTAAGGTGTATCAGTTCCGGACAGTCATAATTCAGCAGATACATTAATCCGGATAGTTCTTCATCTGTCAGCGGTGTATCAAATTTTACCCTTTCCTCATGATTCTTTGCTGCTTTATATAAAATGCTGAAATAATACTTCTGCTTTTCACTCAATCTTTTTACAAAGTATTTTGTTTCATATTCATCCATCACAGAAAAATCTGCTTTTTTTTCCTCCGGTTTATCAGGCTCTGCGACAGAACTTTCCGAAACCGGTACAGGCGCTGAGCTTTGGACCGGGTTTTCTGACGTCACTGATGATTGTTCAGAAACATCACCCACATCCGGGGCAGAAGATTCCTTTTGTTCAGAAGATTCGCTTCTGCTCTCTTTTTCAATTGAAGCTTCCTCACTGCTTTGGTCGGCAGCGCTTTGGTCGGCAGCGCTTTG
>CACYDC010000069.1 GCA_902773025.1 uncultured Ruminococcus sp. | reverse complement strand
GCCGTGACAGATGATCAGGCTCAACAGGCAGAGGATATTCTCATCAGACACGGTATTAAGGTGATCGGGCATACTGAAAGGCTCGGTGAAAAATGATATATTTGGATAATTCTGCAACAAGCTTTCCAAAGCCGCTGTCCGTAATAAAATCCGCAGACCTCGCAATGAGGTCCTCAGCAAATCCGGGAAGAAGCGGCCATTCTATGTCGCTTGCAGCGGCTGAAAGAATATATTCGGTGCGCCGTACTGCCGCAGATTTTTTTGGTGTTGAAAATGAGCAGAATGTCATATTCACGCTGAATTGTACGGCAGCACTCAATATGGCAATCAAAGGCTTACTTGTTCCGGGGGATCATGTTGTTGTATCAACACTTGAGCACAATGCTGTAATGCGTCCGCTTGAAAAGCTCAGTGAAAAGGGCATAAACTATACCAGGGCAAAGGTATTTGCAGAAGATGATGATAAAACTGTTGACAGCTTTCGTCATTCGATAAACGGTAAGACAAAAATGATCGTCTGCACCCACGCATCAAATGTCTGGGGCATACGGCTGCCGATTGAAAGGCTGTGTGCTCTTGCCCATGCATATGGTTTACTTTTCATTACAGACGCAGCTCAGTCAGCAGGGGTAGTTCCTATAAATATGAATGACGGCTATGATATAATATGCACCGCAGGACACAAGGGACTGTACGGACCTATGGGAACGGGAATAATGCTCATTTCTGAGAATATCCGTCCTGATACGATCATTGAAGGCGGCACAGGCAGCATTTCGTTTTCTTTATCACAGCCTGATGAATTGCCGGACAGATTTGAAAGCGGTACACCCAATTATCCGGGAATATCTGCGCTTGGAGCAGGAATAGAATTTGTCAGTAAAAAGGGGATCGATCGAATCAGAAAACACGAATTTGAATTGATCCGGTATTTGTATAACAAGCTCAGTAAAATGGATAATATTATACTGTATACACCGATCCCGGAAAAGGAGCATTTTGTTCCGATACTTTCCTTCAATATTGAGGGAAAACACAGTGAGGAAACAGCCGCATTACTTGCTTCATCGGGTATTGCAGTCCGCGCGGGACTTCACTGCGCACCCTGCGCCCACGAGGAAATCGGCACTGTGAAAACCGGCGCAGTCAGAATTTCTCCGTCAGTTTTCACATCGTTCAACGACATTGAAAAAACTCTTTTTTCGATCCGGAAAATAATAACCGCAAAGTGAGGCTTTTAAGCACGTATTGCCCAGATAAGAGATCTTTCAGCAATTCCGGACAGACAATGTAATCTGCATGGGTGTCTTGTATTTAACTATTACAGCCATGCAGATTTTTTAAAAGCTTTGATTTCAACAAACAAAGGTGAGCCGTATGCTTACTTTGAGGCTATTAAAATAAAAAGATAAAAAAATTAAAAAAACTGTTGATTAAATCAAATGATATGATAAAATAGTATTACAGGAAAATGAAAGTGATATTTTGCTGATAATAATCCGGGGGGCGAAACAATGTGGGAAACACTCAGCTCAATATATAACTCCTTTATGGCATTGATGCTGACTTTCAGAGTAACTGATGTACTTGATATACTTATAGTTTCATTTATTATATACAGCCTTATAAAGATCATGCGTGAAACAAGAGCCGAACAGCTTGTAAAGGGTATTCTTATTTTACTTCTGGCGTTTGCATTATCCGGTTTGTTTAATCTGAAAATGCTGAATTCTCTTTTTACATCGTTTTTCCAGTTTTCTGTATTGGCAGTACTTATCGTGTTCCAGCCGGAGCTCAGGAGCGCGCTTGAACATATAGGAAGAAGTAAGATCGGAAAATACTGGACAGGTATTTCAGCAGCAGGAGCCGATGAACAACACATAAAGGATATACGGAAATGTATAAATAGTGTTGTGGATGTTGCGAATGATTTTCAGAAGTCAAAAACCGGGGCGCTGATCGTCTTTGAGAGAAGAACAAAGCTCGGCGAGATCATTGATACGGGTACAATCATAGACGCAGAACCGTCGGTTCCCATGATCGGAAATATATTTTTTAACAAAGCGCCGCTTCACGATGGGGCAATGATCATTCGTGATGGAAAGGTCCATGCTGCAGGATGTATTCTGCCACTTACAAAGAATAATAATATCAGCACAGATCTTGGCACAAGACATCGTGCTGCCTTGGGAATAAGCGAAAACAGTGATGCTGTGATAGTTGTTGTATCAGAAGAAACCGGCACAATATCAATAGCGAAAAACGGTATTATAACCAGAAACTATACGAGAGAAACACTTAGTATGGCGCTTGAGGATGAACTTATACCAAAGGAAACTGAAAAATCCGACCGTATTCCTATTATTAACAGTGTGATGAAAGGAAAGAAAAATGAAAGGAACCAAAAGTAAATTCAATATTGGAAAGCTTTTTTATAATGACAAATTTGTCATGCTTTTCTCGGCGATACTTGCTTTTATCATATGGGTCAACGTTTCCTTAACGTCACAGGAAACAAGGTATCTTACAGTTACCGATATACCGATCACGCTGCCCGAGCTTGGAAATGAATTGAAAATATTCGGAAGCGAGGAACAAAATGCCGAAGTCAGAATATCGGGAAATTCTCTTCTTGTGGCAAGCGTAACAAGCAGTGATATAGTTATAACAGCCGCTGATACAAGCCAGCTTTCATCTCCGGGAAAGTACCAGCTTGCACTTGTACCTAAAAAGGGAAGCGTTAAAAACGATTATAATTTTGAATCTACTGTCAGACCGTCTAAAATTGAAGTATATGTTGACAGGTACGCTGAAAAAGAAATACCAATAACCGATAAGATAGATGTAAGCGCCGTTGATAAGGAGCATTATGCCGCTACCACTAAACTGTCAAGACAAACAGTTACCGTTAAGGGTGCTGAAACGGTCATCAATAGCATTGTATCTGCTGATGCAGAATACAGCTTTACGGGTTCTATCTCAACGACCCAGAATGTTGAAGCGAGTATTATTCTGAAGGATAGTAATGATGAACAGGTCGATATGACCTATATATCAATGGATGAACCAACAGTCAGCGCAACTGTTCCTATTCTAGAAATAAAAACGGTAAAGATCGTCCCATCGTTTACAAATGCTCCCGAATCATTTGAATACGACAGCAGTATGATAAGTATTGAACCTTCTGAAATACAGATCGCAGTACCGGATGATGTTACAGATAATATTACTCCGATCCGAACTGAGGATATTGATCTTTCACAAATCGATATGAATAATAATCGCGCAAACGTAAATCTTCTGATACCTGCGGGAACAAGAAATCTCAGCCAGATGACAATGGCTTCCGTAAGCTTTGACAAAAACGAAATGACAACTAAGCAAATAACTTTGAAAGATTTTACTATAATCAACGAAAGCGAGAACCGTAAAACTAAGGTAACTACAAAATCTCTTGCAGTGAAAGTAGTCGGAAGCAAAGATCAGATAAACAATTTGAATGCTTCAAATCTTACAGCTGTGGTTGATATGTCGTCAAAAGTCAGCTTCTCCGGACTGGGAAGTATGCCTGTATCAATAAGTATCAACGGACGTTTCCCGCAATGCTGGTCATATGGAACATATGAGGTGGATGTAAACGTAACGGATACATCACAGAACAATAGTAATTCGTCAGGATAAGCAGCAGGCACAGATGCTTGATAAATCATCAGGTATCTGTGCCTGTTTTTATTGTAATCCCGGGCATACCTTGTCAAAAATCTACTATTGTCATGCTTCCGGCTTTTGCTGACTGTGTCTGCTGTATATTATTTAACAGCGCCGGTTCCGAAAACAGGCTGAAGCTGTTTTCCGGACAGCGCATAGTCTAACGCAAATGGTATCATATTAAAATGAGAAACCAGTGAGTTTGGTTTTTTGATCGGATCATCCTGAGAAAAAGGAACAAAATAATAATGTCTTGTGTTTAGCAGTTTTCCGATATTCTGCGCTGAGGCCCCCAGCGCATCATTTGTAGCTATAGCGATCAGAACAGGCTTTGATTGACGTAAATGTGATTTGACAGCCATTGTAACAGGTGTATCCGTAACAGCATTTGCAAGCTTTGCGGCTGTATTGCCGGTACAGGGCGCAACAAGCATTATATCCGTCATTTTCTTAGGACCTATCGGTTCAGCATCTTCTATTGTATGAATTACTTTTCTTCCGCATATTTTTTCTGCCTGCATAATAATATCCCCGGCTTTTCCGAAACGTGTATCCGTACTGTATACTTTTTCAGACATGATCGGGATAATACTGTATCCCATATCAATTAATTTTTGCATCTCCGTCATGACTTTCGCAATAGTGCAAAACGAACCGCACATGGCAAATCCTATTGTAATGCCGTTCATAGGTCTTCCTCCTCAATGATGTTATAAACCGCATTTTTTATTATGATCCCTGCTGTTTTCGGCGCGGCCTTTCCGGGAAGCGATAAAGCGTGTATTACGCTGATATCCATACGAGCGGCGGCTTTGTCATCAATTCCTCCGGGCATTGACGCAAGATCAATCACCAGAGCATCTGATGCACATTTTGCAAGCGTATGGGCATCAAATATCTCATACGGTATTGTATTGAATATTATATTGTATTTTCCGGTGATAGGGCTTGTCGGGCATGACTTCATCCCTGCCGCTTTGATCAGTTCTCTGTCCTTGAGCTGTCTTGCCGCAACGGTAACATCCGCTCCCATTGAATGCAGTATTGGTGAGAGAACTCTGCCGATCTTACCGAAACCGGCTACAAGGCATACCGATCCGTTGATAGTACCGCTGTATTCATGCATAGCTATCTCTATAGCACCCTCTGCAGTAGGAACAGCATTTGCCGCTGCAAATTCTTCACGGCTGCTGTATCTGAAAAAATTTGTTTTTTTCAGAACAGATTCATCCAATGAACCGTTTATTCCACAAAAAACAGGTTTATTTCCACTGTATAAAGCAATAAGCTCCCTTACATCCATTTCTTTTTCCGAATAAGGTGCAAAAATGTTTTTACCGTCCTTTGAAACTGGCAAAGGCAATAACAAAGCATCGCTGTGTTTTATTACATCTGCGGCATCAGTATTATTCAGTCCGTGCTTTTCCGGGTATGCCTCAAAGCCTGCCAGAAGAACTCCGTAGCCGTCATCGGCAATTGATCTTGCACAATATAACTGGCGCTTGTCACCTCCGATGATACCGAAGCTTTTAATATTCAAAATGGTTACCTCCAATGCAGAAACCGTATATTACAGATAGTTTGTCTGTTTATAATATAATATGAAAAAAATACGGAAATGTTATCCAATACAAAAACGACCTTGCTGTGTGTCATTAACTTAGTACACATAACAAGGTCGTTTCAATTGTATTTTTTTACCCAAAAACAAATTCGTGCAAACGTTGTTTTTCAAGCTCTTCATCCGCTATTTGCAGGGCAAGTCCGCTGTCGTTATATACATCATAATAATTGTCATTTGCTGGAAGCCGGTTTTCTTTTCGTTCGTATTTCAAAGCTCCGATCAGATCCGTTCCTTTTCCAAGCAGGCTTATAGGAGAAATATCTGTTGTAAGATACCCCGAAACGGAATAAACTGCCTTGAGCAATGCTATGGGACCGGAATTCTTTAATTTTGTAAACAGTGTGTCGATAAGAATTCTCTGGCGCTTAGTACGGTCAAAATCAGAACCGGCACTATCTCTGTCACGGGAATACCATAATGCTTGTCTGCCGTTCAGATGTACTAAAGCAACATTTTCTTCATTGGAATTGATATAATATATAAAAGAATCAGGATCTATCTCAGTTTCGACTGTCACCTGCTTATTCTTGTAAGACTGCCAATTGATATATACTATTTCATCATATGTAAGCTCTATATCAATGCCGCCGATTGAATCAATGATGTCCGTAAAGCTGTTGAAATCAATAGTAATATAATCATCTATCCTTATCCCGAAATTATACTCAATAGTTTCAGCAGCAAGCTTTGCACCGCCAATCGAAAATGCAGAATTCAGCTTATTATATCCATGATCGGGAATGTACAGATAAATATCTCTGAGAAATGATGTTTGCTTAAGTACTTTGTGGTTTTTATCGATAGTCAGCATAATCATGGAATCAGAACGGCCGTATTCACTGTCTTTTCGGTTATCTTCTCCGAAAATCAGAATATTCTCAATACCGTTTTCACTCCTTAGTGTTATACCGTTCTTTTCAGCATTGGTGTGATCAGGGTATTCACGGGTATAATGTACTCTTGATAAAACACTAATAATATACACACCGGCCGCAAGAATAAGCAATAGTATTATTATCATAATAACCACAATGATTTTTTTTGCTTTGCCTTTTTTCTTTGGCGGTTTGTTATTGCGCGGGGCATCCGATTGTACAGATGCTGTAACGTAACGCTGACGCTTTGACATGATATCCTCAGCATAAAATCCGTCGCCGTAGTCTGTATTATTGTTATTCATACGTTTTTCATTTTCCATTTTGTTAGCCACCTCTTAAAAAACTGGCACAGTTCCGCAGCAATGCTGCTGCATGATACTGTGCCGGATATTTATTCAGTTGAAAAAAGGTTTTCGTTTGTAAATATATATTTAGCGATCTTATTTCTGAAATCTTCCCAATCTATAATTATAATGCAGTTTCCTACATAATCAATGTCATCAAAATAGTAGTCTGCTGATATTGAATTTCTGTCCGGTGCTGACTGTGACACAATATCGTACTTAAGATACTGGGGCATTTTTTGCGCAAGAGCTGTGATCTCGGATGTCTTAAGGTTTGTTGTTATCATAGGCCCTATCTCATATATGATATTCATCATTGTCGGTATATCTGCTTTTTTAAGGTCATTTATCATTAAACTGATAACATTTCTCTGACGCATTGTTCTGACATAGTCATCACCGCTGCATATACCGTCCTCGCCTCTGTTTCTTGCATGCCAGAGTGCCTGTCTGCCGTTCAGATGGACCTTTGTTACAGGTTCCTCGCCTTCAGCCTTTGCTTTATATGTGAGGCTGTTTGCATCGATCTCGTGTCTTGTTTCGACCTGATTGTTTGTCCAGCACTGCCAGTCGATATAGTCAACTTCCTCCTGAGTCAGTTCTATATCAAGTCCGCCCAGGGCATCAATGATATTTCTGAAGCTTCTAAAATCCACAATTGCATATCTGTCGATCTGTATACCGTAATTCAGCTGTATCGTTCTGACAGTCAGATTTGCCCCTTCGATGGCAAAGGATGCATTAAGCTTATTTCCGTCGTAACCCGGTATAGCAACATATGTGTCACGCATCAGTGACAGAAGCTTGATCTTTTTGTTCTTTGTATCGATCGACATGATGATCATAGTATCTGAATTACCGGCTGTCTGATTATATCGTGTATCTGCGCCGATCAGCAATATATTCAGTATCTGTTTGTCATTCATAAGCTTGCCTTCATATGTGCTTGCGTTTGTCTGACTGGCCTGGACAGGCATTTTTGATTCCGCAGCCGATATCACATCATCTCCGCTGTCAATTGCCTGATAGTTGATTCGTGTGAAGAAAACATATGCTACAATGCTTCCGGAGCCTGCAAGTATCATGACAACAGCAAGAAATATCGAAGTAATATTTATTATCAATCTTTTTTTAGGTATTTTTCTTTTTGGCTTTTCTGTTTTTTCGGAATCATCAGGATGCATATCATCCGGCTGTTTTCCGGATGTCCTGCTGTTGTAGAATACAATGCCCTCATCAGCATTTTTATCAGCCTTCATTGTATTACTTCCTGCAAAAACGACCTCATCCTCTTCAATATCCGCCGCCGCAGAATCAGGGATACTGTTTTTTTGTTTACCGGAATAGATATCCTGAATATCGTCTGACATAGCTTATCTCCTTTAGTTATGAAATAAAAATCCATACGGCTCAACATGAATACTCACTGACTACCATATTATAAAATAGTTTTCTTCAATATTCAAATAAAATTCAAAAAAACGGCATGATTTATAGATTTTGTTTTAAATTGAATTAATACTTGTTTATTATTACAGCGAAATATTCTGTTCATCGAGCGACAAGCTGTATGATGGAAGAAAATCCCTCATAAATATATTGACTTCTTCCATATTAAGGCTGTGAAGGTAACGAAATGACTCCTCCTTTGCCTTTTTGAATTCGCTGCTGCCGGTCTGTTCTTCTTCGATACACTTTATAAGCGCAGAAAGCTTGTCGGCTGCTTTTACGAGGGCAAGCATATGCGGATCAGCTTTTTCCGGTGAAATGATCTGTTTGTATTCCTCCTGCATATAATCGGGCAAAGCGGATATAAGCTGCTGTGAAGCTTCCTTTTCGATACCGGCATATGCCTTTCTAAGTGTCTTGCTGGAATATTTTATCGGTGTCGGAAGATCCCCTGTGATTATTTCAGTACAGTCATGATAAAGTGCAACAACTGCTGCAAGCTGAGGATCAGCATTGCCTCCGAGTTTTTTATTATTTATCACACAAAGCGCATGCGCGATCATTGCAACAGTCAGACTGTGTTCGCTAAGGTTTTCTGCCCGTGAATTATTCATAAGCGACCACCTGTTTATATACTTCATTCTGGACATTATCGCAAAAAAATGATAATTCTTCATATTAGCTCCCCCTGAACATTTTTTTTAAAGATAGCATATAATTGTCATAATTACAAGAAGTTTTGATTATTTTAAAAAATTATACTTCGGGAGATTGTATAAACTCTAATTGTATGTTAAAATATTAACATCTTCATTACGATGAATATTAAGCAAATGTACTGAAGAAGAATTTCAGTGGAAGGAGATAATAATATGGAGCTTGTTCTTGAAACAAAAGAATTAACAAAAATATACTCCAAAAGATCCGTAGTCGATAAGGTAAGCATGAAGGTTTCAAAGGGAGATATTTACGGTTTTATCGGAAGAAACGGAGCCGGAAAAACAACTACTATGAGACTTGTGCTGGGGATGATATTTCCAAACAGCGGAGAGGTCGAGATTTTTGGCAAACCTGCCTGTGATGAATCAAGAGCGAAAATAGGTTC
>CACYDC010000068.1 GCA_902773025.1 uncultured Ruminococcus sp. | reverse complement strand
TTTTTTATATTGATATTATTGACTTTTAACATATCAGATGATAGAATGAAAATAATATGAAAAATGTCGTGTAATGTAGATAATTCGGAAGAAGGTCATAATTAATGTCAGATGTATTTATAAGTCACAGCTCCAAAGACAAGGATATTGCGGATAAGGTTGTCGAGTACCTGGAAGAACGGGGTCTGACTTGTTGGATCGCTCCGCGTGATATTGTCCCGGGCAGTAACTGGGCTTCTTCCATCAGTACCGCGATAACCGCATCAAAGGTGTTTCTTGTTATCTACAGCGAAAACAGCTCGGAGTCGGATCAGGTAACTAAGGAGATAAGCCTTGCCGAAGCCAAGAAAAATGTGACTGTTTTGCCGTACAAAATAGATCAGACCGAGCTTACCGGAGCGTATGAGTACTATCTTACAGGCGCTCACTGGATATATGCTGATTACAAGAAAAAGGATTATAAGTTAGAAGAGCTTTATCAGATAATAACAGGCATTACAGGAAAAAATATTCAGAATATAACCAATAATACATATATCGACAATCTTCACATACACGGCTCGGCAAATATTTCCTCAGATATACCGAACGTCGTATCTTCCTCAAATAACAATGTTAAAACGCCTGCTGCTCCTGTTCCTGCTGTGCAGAAAAACAGTCCTCCTGCTCCGGCGGTACAGAAAAAAAGTCCTTCTAAGCTTAAAATTATTCTGTTTATAACTATACCTTTGGCTGTAATAATTATACTTATTATATGTATTCTGATTTTTACCTCAGGGAATAACACGCAGGGGAATAACACTGAGGGCGGAACGTCCGTTGCTGAAACTTCAGAAGGCAGTTCAGATACTGAACCTGCAAAAAGCAGCTTTGAATATACAATTCATGGTGGAGTAGTAGAGATCACAAAATTCATCGGCAGTGAAGCCGGGGTCAATATTCCTTCAACCATTGAAGGCAAAGCTGTTACAAGCATTGGAGATGATGCGTTCAATGGATGCACAAGCCTTACAAGCATAACAATACCGAACAGTGTTACAAGCATTGGAGGTGGTGCGTTCATTGGTTGCACAAGCCTTACAAGCATAACAATACCGAACAGTGTTACAAGCATTGGAGATGATGCGTTCCATGACTGCTCAAGCCTAACAAACATAACGATACCTGACAGCGTGACAAGTATTGGATGGTCGACGTTCTCTGGTTGCACAAGCCTTACAAGCATAACAATACCGAACAGTGTTACAAGCATTCTAGGTTATGCGTTCGATGACTGCACAAGCCTTACAAGCATAACGATACCCGACAG
Organism: uncultured Ruminococcus sp.; assembly: GCA_902773025.1. Lineage (GTDB taxonomy): Bacteria > Bacillota > Clostridia > Oscillospirales > Acutalibacteraceae > UBA1213. The sequence goes on along the minus strand of CACYDC010000068.1, from coordinate 1,623 downwards.
CGTGACATTCATTGGAGTTTATGCATTCAGTGACTGCACAAGCCTTACAAGCATAAGGATACCGAAAAGCGTGAAAGGCATTGGAAATAATGCGTTTAAAGACTGCAAGCATCTTACCATTTATGGCGAACGGTCAATTTTCATAACCTGTGCCGAAACCTATGCGAAAGAAAACAACATACCGTTTGTTGCTGAATAATATAACTATTATATTCAAATGCCGTGCAGGTCAATGATCTGTGCGGCTTTAGTTTACTATATTAAATAAATTAGCCTTGCACATTGGTTGTTATTGTCCCGGGATGAGAATACTGTTCTTTGTAGTAGCGTGACCAAAACGTAATTACGTGTTATTTTTGAATCGCGGGATTAAGCTTAATTACGCTTACTACGTAGTGAGCGGAGCGAACGGGCGGCACGCCGGATGTTGTAATTTTGAAAGAAATGGTATATAATATGGATATAATAAATGGAATGGAGAGAAAATGATGGTTTCAGTTGCAATAGACGGCCCGGCAGGTGCAGGAAAAAGTACGATCGCAAAAATAGTATCGCAGAGGCTTGGATTTATTTACGTCGATACCGGGGCAATGTACAGAGCAATTGCCCTTGCTTGCCTGAAAAGCCGGGCTGATATAACATCAGAGCAAGAAGTTATTTCACGTCTGCCCGAAATACATATAGAAATAAAATTTATGGGCGGTGAACAAAAAGTAATGCTTGACGGTGAGGATGTTTCATCGGAAATACGAGCTGAAAAAGTGTCAATGGCTGCATCGTCTGTATCTGCAATACCTCAGGTGCGTACATATCTTCTTGAGCTTCAAAGAAGCTTCGCAAGATCTTATAATGTTATTATGGATGGCAGAGATATAGGGACAGTTGTGCTTCCGGATGCCGCAGTGAAAATTTTCCTTACAGCAGCCCCGGAGTCCAGAGCACACCGCAGAAAGCTTCAGCTTGAAGAAAAAGGTGTGCAGGCTGATTATAACCGGATACTTGAGGATATAATAAAAAGAGATTATAACGATACACACAGGGAAACCGCTCCGCTTAAACCTGCGCAGGACAGCTTTGTAGTCGATACTTCTGAATTGACTCTTGAGGAATCTGTGGAAAAAATAATAGAAATAATAAAGGAGAACTGTGATGAAATATAAACCGTTGTATGCATTTGGAAAGGCTATATTAACACCGATATACAAACTGCTGTTTTTCTATAAGGTAAAGGGCAGAGAAAACATACCCGCTCATGGCGGTTATATCGTATGTTCAAATCATCTGTCAAATAACGACCCGGTTTTTCTGGGTGTCAGCTTTAACCGTCAGATCTTCTATATGGCAAAGTCAGAACTCTTCCGTAATCCACTTCTGGGAGGATTAATAAGAGCATTGGGCGCTTTTCCGGTGCAAAGAGGCGCGGGTGACGGAAAGGCAATAAATGAAGCTGAAACAATAATCAAAGATGAAAAAATGCTCGGAATTTTCATAGAAGGAACAAGGTCAAAAACAGGTGAATTCCTCAGACCAAAATCCGGAGCATCTATAATAGCAAAACAAACAAACGCATCAGTCATACCGGTTTGTATCACACCGAAAACCAAGGATCATAAAGTCCGGATC
>CACYDC010000067.1 GCA_902773025.1 uncultured Ruminococcus sp. | reverse complement strand
TTAAATCAGCTGAGTTTTTTCTTCTTTATCTATTGCAAAATACTCTCAGCATAGTATATACTAATTGTAATGTAAAATGATAATAAAATCAATCGGGGATGTGTGATTTATGCGTACAGATAAGATCAATTATTACCTTGATATTGCTGAAACCGTCCTGGAGCGGGGAACCTGCCTGCGCAGAAATTTCGGGGCAATTATTGTTAAAAATGATCAGATCATTTCAACAGGCTATGTCGGCGCGCCAAGGGGACGTCAGAATTGTATTGACCTTGGTGTCTGCGTCAGAGAAAATCTCAAGGTTCCGCGCGGTGAACGATATGAGCTTTGCCGTTCGGTACACGCTGAACAAAATGCAATAATTCATGCCCGCCGTGAGGATATGATCGGTTCAACTCTTTATCTCGTCGGCAAGGACGCTAAAACAGGCGAATATGTTGAAAATGCTTCCGCCTGCTCGCTGTGCAAGCGCATGATAATAAATGCCGGTATTGATCAGGTCATTATCCGCAACAGTAAGGACCGTTATTCTGTAGTTGAAGTGGATGACTGGATAATCAACGATGAATCCATCAGCGGTGTTATGGGGTACTGATTTGTAAGCGCACCGCAAAGCTTCTGTCAAATCATTTTAATATTTCTGAAACGACGTTTACAGCCCATTTGCAGACGTCGTTTTTTTATTTACAATGTATTCAAAAAAGGTACATATTATGTACTGAACTGACTATTGTAAAGTTCAGAATAGAATCCGCCCTTTTTCATCAATTCATCATGATTTCCCTGCTCTATTATGTTTCCGTCCTTCATTACAAGGATCATATCCGCTTCTTTGATCGTAGAAAGACGGTGGGCAACAATAAAGCTTGTCCGTCCTTTCATCATCTGCGCAAATGCTCTCTGAATTCTTATCTCAGTGCGTGTATCTATCGAGCTTGTTGCTTCATCAAGTATCAGCATCGGCGGCTTACAAAGCATTACCCTTGCTATACACATAAGCTGCCGCTGTCCCTGTGAAAGATTTCCTCCGTCCTCCGTTATTACCGTATCATATCCGTTTGGCAAACGCTCGATAAAATGATCAATAAAGGCTTGGCTTGCCGCTTCTTTTACCTCTTCAAGACTTGCGTCCGGTTTTCCGTATGCAATATTTTCTCTGATCGTCGCATTATAAAGCCAGCTGTCCTGCAATACCATACCGTAATTCTTTCTCAGTGAGCTTCTTGTTAGCTCATATATGTCTGTGCCGTCAAGCATGATCGTTCCGCTGTCAATATCATAAAAGCGCATAAGCAAATTTATCATTGTTGTTTTTCCGCATCCGGTCGGACCTACTATTGCTATCCTCTGACCCGGTTTTACACTCAGGTTAAAATCGGTGATAAGCGGGTTCTCTTTGACATAGGAAAAGTTTACATTCTTTACATCGATCATTCCGCCGCACTTGAACTCCTCGGGGGAATTTTCCGGATCAGGAGTCTGATCCTCCTCGTCAAGCAAGGCAAACACTCTGTCTGCGCCTGCAAGTGCCGACTGAAGCTGAGGTATAACGCCTGTAACCTCGTTAAAAGGCTTTGTGTACTGATTTGCATATGTAATAAATGTTGCTATCTGACCAACTGACAAACTGCCGTTTATTACGCTTATTGCGCCTGTCACAGATACCGCTGCCGTTACAAGGCCGTTTACAAATCTTGTACTGGGATTTGCAAGTGATGAAGCAAACTGTGATTTCTGGCCGCATATTCTCAAACGTTCGTTTATTTCCTCAAAGCCATCTTCTACATTTTTTTCGTATCCGAAAGCCTTGACTATCTTTTGTCCGCCTATATATTCCTCAATATAAGCGCTGAGTTCACCCTGTGTTTTTGACTGTTCACGGAACATCTTCTGAGATAACCGTGTTATAAAAGCCGCTACAAACATCGAAAGCGGAGTAATGATAACTACAACGATCGCTATATATACATTAAGAAAAACCATAAATCCAAGCGTACACAGTATCATTACAATTCCCGAAAAAAGCTGTGTTATCCCCTGAAGCAGACCGTCACCGATACTATCCGTATCATTTATTATACGGCTCAGGATATCGCCATGGGGATGACCGTCAATATATCCGAGCGGAACAGTGTTAAGCTTTTTGCAGATATCATGACGCAAATCACGCACTGTGAAATATGCAACATAATTTGTGCAAAGATTCATCATCCACTGAAATACAGATGAGCATACTACAGCTGCCCCTGTCAGCATAAGCAGATTCAGTATCTCACCGTAATTCACATTACCCTGTGAAACTGCATTATCTATCGCATAACCTATAAATACGGGCGCTGTCAGATTCAGACTGACATATAACACTGCACAGACAAGCGCCTGTATAATTTTTCCGTGATAAGGCGCGGCATAGCCAAGTATACGTTTCACAGTCCCGGCAGAAGCTTTTTCTTTTTTCTTTGACATCAGCCATCTACCTCCTCTGCTTTGAGCTGTGACAGGCATATCTCCCTGTATACCGGACAATTCTTAACAAGCTGCTTATGAACCCCTTCACCAACAAGCTCACCATTATCTATTACCAATATTTTATCGGCATTTCTTACTGTACCTATACGCTGCGATACCATGAAAACAGTCATACCCTGAGTATTTTCCTTCAAAGCCTTACGCAGCGCCGCATCAGTTGCAAAATCGAGCGCACTGGCACTGTCGTCTAAAATTAGTATTTCAGGTCCGCCGACAAGCGCTCTTGCAATAGTCAGACGCTGACGCTGACCTCCCGATAGATTTTTTCCGTCTGCCGAAATGATCTTATCGGTCTTTTCCGGCAGTTTTTCAACAAATTCATATGACTGGGAGATACGCAGTGCCTGTTCGATCTCCTGATCTGTTGCATCCTTTTTTCTCCAGCGCATATTTTCACGTATCGTTCCGCTGAACAATACAGCTTTCTGGGGCACTATTCCCATACCGGAACGAAGCTGACCAAACGGATATTCACGTACATCGACTCCGTTCACCATAACCTGACCCTCACTAACATCATAGAATCTCGGAATAAGGTTAACGAGTGTGGATTTTCCTGCGCCTGTACCGCCGATAATACCGACTGTCATACCTTTGTCAACGGTAAAGCTTATATTTTTAAGCGCATATCCGCCCCCTGCATAGCCGAAACATACATCCTTGAATTCAACAGCAGGAGAGTCATCCGATGTTTTTATATCCTTAGCTGTTTGTTCTGTTACGGAAGGTTTTGTATCGAACACCTCGTTTACCCGCGCTGCGCTCGCAGCAGCTTTAGTAAAAATAACCACAAGATTTGATACAACGATCATAGCAAGCAGTATCTGCGTCATATAATTAACAAGCGCCACAATCTGTCCGGTACGCAGATTTCCGGAATCGACAAAGCCGGCTCCGATCCAGACAACGGCAATAATTGCTGCTTGTGCAAGTATATATGTAACCGGGTTGAGCAATGCGGATATCCTGCCGACACGCAGCGCAGTTTCGGCGAGTTCTCCGTTAGCCTTATCGAAACGTTCCTGTTCCATATCCTGTTTATCGAACGCGCGGATAACCCTGTTTCCGGAAAGGTTTTCCCTTGATATCAAGGATACCCTGTCGAGTTTATTCTGCATAGCCTTAAAAAAAGGAACAGAACTTGTCATAACGATATAGAGGACCAAAGCGATCAAAGGAGATGCAATAAAGAATATAACCGACATTTTAAGATCGATCATTACCGCCATAACCATTGCGCCTATAACAAGGAACGGAGCGCGGATCACAAGGCGTATAAGCATTGCAACAGCAAGCTGAAGCTGGTTTATATCGTTTGTCATTCTTGTGATAAGAGAGGGAGTTCCGAGTTTATCTATTTCCTCATGTGAGAGGGTATTGATATGACGGAACATTGCATTACGCAGTTTCGTTCCGAAGCCTTGAGAAGCAATTGAAGCGGATTTCTGACATACAAGCGCAAAACAAAGCCCCAGTGCCCCCATAAGTACCATTAATCCACCGCGGCTGAGGACATAACCGACATCATGATTTTTGATAACTCCGACATCAATAATATCAGCTGTAATAAGGGGTATCATCAATTCCAGCACAGCCTCGGTAAGCTTGCATATCGGTCCTATTATCAGCTGAAGGATATAGCTTTTCAAAAATCTTCGCAGTCTGAACATTTCATTCTTCCTTTTCATATTATTCTCGATACACCTATTCTAAACGATTTTCCCACCCAAGTCAACCAACCCGGTGCCCG
>CACYDC010000066.1 GCA_902773025.1 uncultured Ruminococcus sp. | reverse complement strand
CCGCATTATATGTGTCTTTGTTGGGGTTGCGCCCCAAACCCCGCCCGGGGGAACCCCTTTTTTGGAAAAAAGGGTTATCCCCCGGACCCCTTTCCCCAAAAATTTGTGTTGATATATTATTTGGTATTCCGGCGGGCTGATTTACAATTATTGATCAGCCGATAATATATCCGTTTTTGGTGTCTATGCCTGATAACAGAAGAACAGCGCTTGCGGAAAGTATAGGATAAACCGGGATATTTTTTTTTATGTGTACCGTAAAGTCGTGTGGTTCAATAATGCTTTTTTCTGTTACAATACTTCTTTTAAGGCTCACAAGCGCGTTTTCATCGTCATTATAGCCTGAAATGCCGAGTGTGTCATGTTCGGACATCGAGCAGCCTATAGTTACAATTCTGCTTCCGGAAATGAATGTAAGCGCTTCGTGATTGGCTGTATCCGTTATGCATATGCTGTCGTCAGGAGGAATACTGTCTTTTGTTTTTTTGAAATTATTTCCGAATATAACAATGCTTTCCGGTAAAAACAATTCTTTGAGCTTATTTATAACAATTATCATAAAATGAGGCTTTTTAGATTTAATATATATTTTGTCATTATCAATTATCTGCGCTCCGCCGTAGTTTGAACAAGTGTTTATGACTGTTTCAGTAAGTATTCTGTCAGGTGAATCTCCACATATAATGATGCTGCGCATAATATGATATCTCCCTTTGAAACAAATATGTGTGATTAGTTTTGTCTGTTTTTCAAGGAATTATTCATACAATTATGATTCAATTATTTTTTGAAAATACTGTTTTCAAAGGTAGACTTTTATGCTATAATTGTTACTGTATGGAATGTATTCTTATCTATTAATGTTGCATAAAATTATATGTTTTACAGCCCGCGAAAGGATGGATTTATATGAAATTTGACGCACAGGACTGCATACTGGTTGGAAAATACCGTATTGCGCCAACAATATATGATTTCCGGCTGAAAAATCCCGAGCTTGCATCAATAACAGCTCCCGGACAGTTTGCACATATTCTTATCCCGGGAAAGACTCTGCGCAGACCTATCTCTGTATGTGATGTTGAGGACGATGTAATTCGGGTTGTTTTCGAAGTCAGAGGTGAGGGTACGGCAATCCTTTCTGAATTTAAGGTGGGTGATACTGTTAATATCATTGCTCCGCTTGGCAGGGGCTTTGATATCCCAAAGGATAAAAAAATAATATTTGTCGGGGGAGGTATAGGTGTACCTCCGATGCTGTACAGTGCAAAAACTGCCGGAAACAGCTGTATCGTAATAAATGGATTCCGTGATAAAAGCGCTGTTATACTTACTGAGGATTTCAAGGGAATCGGATGTACTCTTATTGAAACAACAGATAACGGTTCATACGGTATTCACGGCTTTGTAACCGGACCGCTTGCAGAGGTGATAGACGGCGCGGATATGGTTTGTGCCTGCGGCCCGACACCGATGCTGAAAAATATTGCAAAAATGGCTAAGGAACACGCTAAAGAATGTTTTGTTTCTCTTGAACAGCGTATGGCCTGCGGCGTAGGAGCGTGCCTTGGCTGTGCGGTAGGTATAAAGAAAGAGGACGGCAGTGTTACATATAAGCATGTGTGTAAAAACGGTCCGGTATTCAATGCAGAGGAGGTGGCTTGGTAATGGCAGATCTGAGTGTGAATATTGCAGGTGTGGAATTTAATAACCCGATCATTGCGGCGTCAGGAACGATTGGCTTCGGACATGAATACGGTGAATTATATCCGCTTTCTGTTTTCGGGGGTATTTCGTGTAAGGGTACGACTTTGCAGGAACGTCCGGGGAATCCGCCGCCGAGAATAGCGGAAACACCGATGGGTATGCTTAACGCGGTAGGACTTCAGAATCCGGGGGTGGAGCATTTTGTAAATGTGGAGCTTCCGTGGCTTAAGAAACAGAATACTGTTGTCATCGCAAATGCTGCCGGTAGTACCGAGGAAGATTATTGTAAGATCACTGAAATTCTTTCTGACAGTGATGTAGATATGATAGAACTGAATATTTCCTGTCCGAATGTAAAAAAAGGCGGCGCTCAATTCGGTACATCACCGGAGTCAGTTGAAAAGATAACGTCCGCTGTCAGAAAACATTGTACAAAACCGCTTATAATCAAGCTTTCACCTAATGTTGCGGATATAGCGTCGGTGGCATTGGCTGCGGAATCAGCCGGCGCGGATGCAGTTTCGCTTATCAATACCCTGACAGGTATGAGGATAGATATAAATACACGCCGTCCTGTGATAAAAAATGTAACGGGCGGGATGTCAGGTCCGGCAGTATTTCCGGTGGCAGTGAGAATGGTCTATCAGGTTAAGAAGGCTGTAAAAATACCGGTAATAGGTCTTGGAGGTATTACAACCTGGCAGGATGCAATTGAAATGATCATAGCAGGCGCGGATGCTATCCAGATCGGTACGGTTTTGTTTACAGATCCGTATGCTCCGATAAGGATAAGCGAAGGAATACAGGGATGGATGGATACTCATGGTATTGCAAGTATCAGGGAGCTTACTGCAACCGTGGAAATATGACCGCAAAGCTTTTAAGTAAACATTACGCATTGCCGGGGAAAAGGTGAACATATTGTGACAAAACTCATACTGGTGCGCCACTGTCAGGCACAGGGAAATCTCGAAAGGTATTTTCAGGGAAAAATTGACAGTGATATTACGGCAAAGGGCCGTGAGCAGATCGGCAGAACTGCCGAAATGCTGAGCATGGAGCCTATTGATGTATTTTATACAAGCTCAAAACAAAGAGCAAGAAAAAGTACGGATGGGATAAATATATATCATAATGTGCCTGTGATTACGGACGATAGGCTGACAGAAATTGATGCCGGTGAGTGGGAAGGAACTTACCTGACAGATATAGAAAAGAAATATCCGGAACAGTATGATAACTGGAAAAATCACCCGGCAGTATTTCATGCTCCTGGCGGAGAATCAATGGCTCAGGTGTATGAAAGAGTCAGTAAGGCGCTGGATGATATTATATCCGAAAATAAGGGAAAAACAATTTGCATTGTATCGCATGGCTGCGCAATAAAATGCATGATGTGCTACCTTCACGGATGGGCTGTGGACGGGATTTCCGAGGTACCGCTGGGGACAAATATGTCTGTGAATGTCATTTTGTATGATGATGACATGAAGCCGGATTTTTTAATGGAGAATTATTCGGATCATCTGATATGATGCTGTATATTTTTTAGGAGGCTGTTTATGATAATATTGTCGGTTGATTACGGCAGAGCGAGAACGGGTGTGGCTGTGAGCGATGAAAATGAAATAATAGCTTCACCGGTCGGGGTGATCAAGGAATATAATATGGAAAAACTCGCTGTGAAGATAGCGGAAATATCTGTACAGCGGAAAGCAAAACAGATAGTTTTGGGGCTTCCGAGAAATATGGACGGCAGTGAGGGAGAAAGCGCACAGAATGTCCGCGTATTTGCGGAGTTTCTGAAACAAAAGACAGGTCTTGAGGTTGTGCTGAGGGATGAAAGATGCACAACCGTAACAGCATATGGTTATCTGAATATGACTGATACAAGAGGGAAAAAGCGTAAGGATGTGGTCGATAGCGTCGCAGCTGTGATCATACTTGAAGATTATCTGAATTTCAGGAGGAATAATTATGACGGTGCTTCCCGGTCAGAAGCTTAGTATAGGGGAGATGTTTGTTTCGCTTGCAGCAGGATTGATGCTGTTTTTGCTGCCCAATGATGCGCGTAATCAATTTGAAGGAGAAGCTGTATGCTACAGCTTTATATTTATAGTATCGTTTGTAATCGTCGCTACATTATTCATAGTATTAAAAAGGTATGAGGCTGTTGGAACGGCAATGCTTGCGATGGCAGTTATCACGCTTGCAAGGCTGATTATTTCAGTTATAAGCGGTATAGTCTCAAAAGGAACAGAGTACTGGCCTAAGATAACAGAATATAATATAGTAAGTTTATTTCTGACGTGGATAATACCTTTTGGTATTTCGGTTGCATTAAGGCTTGTTTCGGGAATTTCATCCGACAGCAATGAAAAAAGGCGCAGCTTTGCAAGATTTGTTGATCTGAGTATGAAAGCTTTACTGATTATATACATAATTGTTATCATATTTAAACTGATAATACCTGTAAAGCCGAAGCTTGAGGGTGACAGAGAATATGAGTTCATGTTTTTTAAAAGAATAAATGACTGCTTGAGTGGGGAATATAAAAATGGTATGGCATATATAATATGGCACCTTATTATTCTTTCGCCGTTTACATTTTATTTGTCGGTATTGATACCCAAACTGAGAATGCGGCACAGCGCTGTCATTTCACTTGCGGTCGGGCTTGCAATCGAAGCGCTGCAGTTTTTGTTCAATACAGGAACAGCGTGTGTAGATGATATAATGATGTATATGGTTGGTGCGGTCTGCGGAGTAATGCTTAAACTGATAATCAACGCTGTCAGATCGAGGCTGACAGGAGGAATGGACAGATGTATGCTCGGCTTTGAATACATGCCTATACCAAGAAAGCCAAAAGGGGAAGCTCAGGTAATTGAAGAAGAATAAACAAAAACAGCGGAGAAATCAATCTCCGCTGTTTTATGTAGATCATATCCGTCAGGATTTATCAGCTTCAGTTTCCTTGATGAAATTTTTTGCGAGATTCATAACCTCTTTTCTCTGTTTCGGATTAAGGTTGCGAACCACAAACAAAAGTTCAACTTCATATTTTGTTGTAGCGTGGGTACGATATTTGTAGCTGTCTTCATCCTCGGGGCCTGAGTGGATTTCTGCTACAGCTGCTTCAAGCTCCTCTTCAACGCCTTCAAGAAGCTTTTGATAGTTGATGTTATACACTTTTGCAATTTTTATAAGAGTGTTGATATCCGGCTTCGTCTTACCTGTTTCATAGTAGGTATAAGTAGAGCGTTCAATTTTGAGTCTGTCTGCTACCTGCTGCTGAGTAAGGCCGCATTCGTGTCTGTAAAATTTTAGCCAATAAGAGATCATACTGTACATGATTCTCTCCTCCTTTAAATAATAAAAAATTTCTGAAACAACCCCTGCACATATATTATAAAACATATTTAATAAAAAGTCACGCTTTTTTTGATGTTTTTAAATAAAATTTACAAATATTTCAATTTTTGGTGAGCATAATATATTATAATTGTGAAAATTACTAATTTGATTGATTTTGTAATGCAGTTTTTTTGTTTAATATAATCATAACGGTGCGTTTGTACAGATTATTTTTGTACAATTATACAAAAATATTAAAAAGTGAATTTTGTTAAATATTAGCGGAAAAACATATTGATTATCAAGATATTTTATTGTAAAGGATACCGTTTTTAGCTGCAATAATCCTCGATAAGTCTGTTGAGAGCTTTGATCGTATCAGCACCTATTCCGTTTTCAAGCGCAGTTCTGTCTTTTTCGGGAAGATCACTGACCATACGGTTGCTGATATAGAATGGGGTATTATTTCCGTTTTCAAAGGCTGCTACTTTGCCTTCATATACTGAGAGCGTATATCTGCAAAGCAGTGGCTGTGCTGTGTTGAATTGTATGGCGCTTGTCTGGCTGTCTGATGAAGAATGCTCCTGAGGTATACCTTCCTTTGCATTTGCCGGTGTGAAAATTGATGAAATGATAATGAATATTATAAGTATAGCTCCGGTCAATGCAGTTGTGTATTTCATTTTTTCGTCACCTCTGTTATTATTCTGTACCAAGCTGAGTAAAATATTCATTTTATTTTTATAACAGTGAATAAAATTCTTTGCGCCTGCACTTTCAATGCTTGATATGAATGAAAATTTATGATATAATACCATAGGTATATTGTACTGGTATGCAAATATGGCATATTATTCCTTTGTGAATGGGATCGGAGGTAGATAGATAAATGAGAAAAACCGATATAAGCAATTATAATGATGAAAATGTATCGGGTTCATCTGTTTCTGTCGGTGAGGCTTTAGGGGCGTTTTTCGCCTTGATAAGAAGAATTATACTTACTGTTTTTATGATACTGATAATAACAGGTTTTGTTATCGCAGCTTCGCTGGTGTTTTTCGTCATATCGATCGCTAACGAGCCTATGGATGTAAATCTTAACAATATCAAGCTGAATCTGACAAGCTTTGTATATGTTCTCAAGGACGGCAGTGACGATGAATACGAGGAATATCAGGAGCTTTATTCAAGTGAGAACCGCGTATGGGTGAACTATAAGGATATTCCGAAATGTATGGTGGATGCTCAGATTGCAATAGAAGATAAGCGTTTTGAAGAACATAACGGTGTTGACTGGTACCGTACCGGTGGCGCGGTTTTCAGCCTTGGTACGGGCGGCAGACAGTTCGGCGGTTCAACAATCACTCAGCAGCTTATCAAAAATATTACGGATGATAATGAGGTAAGTATAACCAGAAAACTGCGCGAGATCTTCAGAGCGTTAAAGCTCGAAGAACAGTACAGTAAAAATGATATAATAGAAGCATATCTTAATATAGTTAACTACGGCGCAGGCTGCCGTGGAGTGCAGTCAGCAGCTGATCTTTATTTCAATAAGGATATAAAGGATTGTACTGTAGCAGAATGCGCGGCAATAGCGGGTATAACTCAGAATCCGTATGCCTACAATCCGCTTGTGTATCCGGAAAAAAACAGAGTAAGACGCGAGCATATCCTGTATGAAATGTATGATCAGAAAAAGATCACAAAAACAGAATATGATGACGCAATGAAAGAATCCGAAAATATGAAGTTTATCGGATATGTAATGGAAAATGATAATGACGACGACGATCTCAGTGACTGGAACTGGTATATGGACAGAGTATTCCGTGATGTTGTGGCTGATCTTCAGCCGGCAATGAATATCGGAAGAGATTATGCCGAAACCCTTGTATATAACGGCGGTTTGAAAATATACTGCGCTATGGACGTAAAAGCACAGGAGATCGCTGAGAAAAAAATAAGAGAATGGAAAACACCGGCAGATAATACAATACAGGTAGCATATCAAATGATGGACTTTACTAACGGCAGAGTCCTGGCTACCGTGGGAAGCAGAAATGAGAAGGACGGCCGTCTGCTGTGGGATATGGCAACACAGTCAGTACTCCAGCCGGGATCAACTATCAAACCGATATCCTCTTATGTTCTTGCTCTTGACGAAAAGGATATTAATTTCTCGTCAATGATATCAGACAGACCTGTGGCTGATTGGGGATATGAAAACGGCAGCCCTGTTCCTGGCCCGAATAACTGGTATCTCAGTTATTACGGCGATATAACAACGACAAGAGCGCTTAAAATATCTTCAAATGCGGCGGCAGTCAGTACATTGGAAATGGTCGGACTGGATAAAAGCTACGAATTTCTGACTGAAAAGCTTAATTTCAGTCACCTTGATCCCGAGGTCGATAAGAAAAACCGCGCAGGTCTTGCAATAGGAGGTTTCCATGGAGGAACAACTGTTGAGGAAATGACCGGTGCATATCAGATGTTCTGTAATGGAGGTTACTACTATAAGCCGCTTACGTATTTCTATGTTACTGACAGCGAGGGAAAGGTAATACTCGATAACAGGGATATAGGAAAGCCGGATCAGGTGATTTCGACTGAAACTTCAACGATAATGAACCGTCTGCTCCATGATATCGTAAACGGTGACAAAGAGGAATCTTTAGGTTACAGAGCGCAGATAGACGGCTGGGATATCGTAGGAAAAACCGGTACTACCGATGCGTCCTGTGATAACTGGTTTGTCGGAGCATCCCCTTATGCTGTTGCCGGAATATGGGCAGGACATGAAACAACAGCGCCGATCCCTCTTGAGGAACAAAGTCAGGTGCATTTCCTGTGGCGGGATATAATGCAGGAATATCTGAAGAATAAACCGGATAAATCATACAGCCTGGGCGGAGATGTAATACAGCATAATTATGTTCTCAGCGACGGTAAGCTGACTGATTTTACCGTCAGCGGAAAAACAGCTGTGGGGTATTATACTTCGGATAATATGCCGTCGTATTCAAGCTTTAATCCTAACGCTAAGAAAACAGAAAGCAGTACTTCATCTGACAGCAGCAATGACGAAAGCTCGGATGATGAGAGCAGCGATGACGAAAGCTCAACTGATGAGAGCAGCAGTGATGAAAGCAGTACTGATCCGCAGGATTCAAGTGAAGTGACGGAGCCGGAGCCTGAACCGGAACCTGAACCTGAGCCGGAACCCGAGCCGGAACCCGAGCCGGAACCGGAACCGGAGCCGGAGCCGGGACCTGAGCCTGAGCCGGAACCCGAGCCTGAACCCGAGCCGGAGCCGGAACCTGAGCCTGAGCCTGAGCCTGAACCCGAGCCGGAACCTGAACCTGAGCCGGAACCTGAGCCTGAGCCTGAGCCTGAGCCGGGAACGGGTGGAGATGAAGGAGATAATACGGGACAGTGACATTAATAATATGATGATCGTCCCCACAGCGGGATGATTATCTTATACTTCAAGTGATATAAAAGGAAAAGGAGTTTTTAATTATGGTACAAGTTGCAGTAATGGGACACGGAGTTGTCGGCTCCGGTGTGGTTGAGGTCCTTGAAAACCACCGCGAAAGCATAGCAAAAAGAGCTAAGGAAGAGATCAACATAAAATACATACTGGACATCAGAGAATTTCCGGATAGTCCGTATGCTGATAAATTCACAAAATCATTTGACGATATTCTGAATGATGATGACGTAAAGGTCGTAGCTGAGGTAATGGGCGGAGTCAATCCGGCATATGACTTCACTAAAAAGCTTCTTTTGGCCGGAAAAAGCGTCGTGACATCCAATAAGGAACTTGTTGCAACAAAAGGTGCGGAACTTCTCGAAATTGCAAAACAGAAAAATGCCAATTATCTTTTTGAAGCAAGCGTTGGCGGCGGTATTCCGATCATAAGACCTATGAGCCAATGCCTTGCAGCAAATGATGTAGTTGAGGTTGCAGGTATCCTGAATGGAACGACAAACTTTATCCTTACAAAAATGATCAGAGAGCATATGGGCTTTGAGGATGCGCTGAAAATGGCACAGCAGCTCGGTTATGCTGAAAAAGACCCTACAGCAGACGTAGAGGGACATGATGCGTGCAGAAAGATAGCGATACTTGCTTCGCTTGCATACGGAAAACATATTTATCCTGAGCTTGTACATACTCAGGGTATTACACGTATTGCGCTTGAGGATGTTGCATATGCTGCATCGTGGGGCGGTGTTATAAAACTGATCGGACAGGTTAAGCGTCTTGATGACGGTAAGCTTGATATAACAGTAGAACCAATGTTTATAGAATCTTCAAGTCAGCTCGCAGGAGTCGATGATGTATTTAACGGAATACTTGTAAAAGGCGATGCAACAGGAGATGTAGTATTCTATGGCAAGGGAGCAGGAAAGCTGCCGACTGCAAGTGCTGTAGTAGCTGATATAATCGACTGTGTGAAGCACCTCGGAGCAAGAAAATATATTTTCTGGGCAGATGGCGATGCAAGTCTTGTTAAGCCTTATGAAGAAACCGTTTATCCGGTTTATATCAGAGTTGAATGTGACGACCGTAAGCTTGCTGCTGAGGCTGTTTCAAGACTGTTCAAAAATCCGAGAGCGATCGTCCGTACCGACGCGCTTGATAACGAATATGCATTTGCCGCCGACGAGATGACAGTTGCGCAGCAGGAAGAGGCAGCCGGAGAACTTGAAAAATTGGGCATCAAGATCAGATCAAAGATCCGTATATCGGATTTATGATAATACAGAAATGTATGTATACATAGAAAAAGATTTGGGGGAAGAAACTAATGAGTTTAATCGTTCAGAAATTTGGCGGAAGTTCTGTTGCTGACGCTGAAAGGGTCTTTAATGTTGCAAGAATTGTAACCGATACCTATAAAAAGGGCAACAAAGTTGTTGTTGTAGTTTCGGCACAGGGCGACACTACGGACGATCTTATCGAAAAAGCAAACGAGATAAATCCTGATGCGTCAAAAAGAGAGAAGGATATGCTTCTTGCAGCAGGTGAACAGATTTCGATCTCACTGCTTGCAATGGCAATTGAAAAGCTCGGCTATCCGGTGGTATCTCTGCTTGGATGGCAGGCAGGTTTCCAGACATCATCGGCATATACGTCAGCGCGTATCAAAAGAGTAAGGACAGACAGAATATCAAAAGAGCTTGATAAAAAGAACATCGTTGTTGTTGCAGGTTTCCAGGGACTAAACAAATATGAGGATGTAACTACACTCGGAAGAGGCGGCTCGGATACAAGCGCAGTTGCTATTGCAGCAGCTATGCACGCTGATCTTTGCCAGATATTCACAGATGTACAGGGTGTATATACTGCGGATCCGAGAAAGATACCTAATGCAAAGATGCTTAAAACGATCTCATATGATGAAATGCTTGAACTGGCTACTCTCGGCG
This sequence comes from uncultured Ruminococcus sp., assembly GCA_902773025.1. Classification (GTDB taxonomy): domain Bacteria; phylum Bacillota; class Clostridia; order Oscillospirales; family Acutalibacteraceae; genus UBA1213. The sequence goes on along the minus strand of CACYDC010000066.1, from coordinate 1,316 downwards.
CACAGGTACTTAATAACAGAAGCGTAGAGATGGCTAAGAAATACAATATAGAGCTTGAAGTGCTTTCAAGCTTCACAAATACACCCGGTACAATTGTTAAGGAGGCAGCTAAAATGGAAAAAATGTTGATAAGTGGCGTAGCAAAGGATACAGAGGTAGCAAGAATTTCAGTAATAGGTGTTCCGGATGAGCCGGGCCTTGCATTCAAGATGTTCTCAAAGCTTGCTGCAAAGAATATAAATGTAGATATCATTCTTCAGTCTATCGGACGTGACGGTACAAAAGATATTTCATTTACTGTTTCAAAGGGTTCTGCAAAAGAAGCAGCTCAGGTAATGGAGGATTATGCTGCGGCAATAGGAGCAAAAAGCGTATCACTTGACGAGAATGTTGCAAAGATCTCAATTGTCGGAGCAGGTATGGAAAGTCATTCAGGTGTTGCAACAAAGATGTTTGAAGCGCTTTATGATGCGCATATAAATATTCGTATGATCTCTACAAGTGAGATAAAGATATCTGTACTTATTGATGAGGATAATGCGGATGCAGCGGTAAAGGCAATACACGCAAAATTCTTTGACGAAGATTAATGTAAAATAAGCTGATTATCAGGGACCAATAAAATAGAGGAGAAAGGGACCAATAAAATAGAGGAGAATAAGATCATGAAAAAATTTCTGAGTATACTTTTTGTATTTGTTATTCTTGCAATACTTGGCGCAGCTATTACCGGTGTGGTAGTTGATAATATTACATCAAAGAATGTTGAAAATGAATTAAGTTCTATCGAATTACCGGATAATACGACGATAGACTCAACAATTTCGAGAACCGGTAAGCTTACAGTTAAGGATGGCGCGCTTCAGTTCTACGGCGCAGTATTGCTGAAAAGCTCATCACCGTATGCATTGCTTCAGAGTCATTATACGACCGAATATAAGGGAGATCTTGAGATAAAACTGATACCGCTGTCTACAGCTAAGGCAGAATTCGGAGAAGATTTCGATTCTGCGCTCAGATTCGGACATCATGATGGCCAGCCTGAGGAATATTATCTGCTGTATGCATTTACAGAAGGTCAGATGCCGTTCCCGATGCTTGACTATCGTTCATATTTCTCATGATAAAACCAATTTCCCCGGAGAGCAGTGCTTTTCGGGGATTTTTCACGCTATTGCTATAACTGCAAAGTATGCTTACAGCTTGCCTTTGCTTGTTGAAAGCAAAGCTTTTAAGGCAATACCGCACAGAGATTGTGCGTCAGATTTCGAGCATAATTTTTCGTCAGATTGACAAAATTGACGCAGGAATACTGT
>CACYDC010000065.1 GCA_902773025.1 uncultured Ruminococcus sp. | reverse complement strand
GTCTTATTCCCAAAACAAGGAAAAATGGGTCAATGAGATAGTTGATAGAGTCATTTCTCAGAATGCATGATATTCCTTGAAAAAATCAGTTTTGTTTCTACTGCCCGACGGCAGTGAAACCTCTGTTAAGAGAGGTGAATGAATATATGTCATCTTCAATGGCATCAAATGCCATACTTGCAAAAGCGCGGGCTATGTACGGCAAAAGCCTAAGCGATCCGGATTATAAACAGCTGATGGATTGCAGAAATGTGCCGGAGGTCGCGGCTTATCTTAAAACACGGACAAATTACAGATCGGTCCTGTCAGGACTTGATGAGAATGATGTGCACAGAGGCCAGCTTGAAGCTGTTCTAAAACAGGCTTTGTATTACGATATACTCGCCCTGTCGAGATATGCAGAAGAAAAATCGCTGGTATTTGCGGATTTCATGATATCTCAGATGGAAATAGAACAGATCATACGCTGCGTTACTTTGATAAATATCGGAAGGCCGGATGAATTTATTTACTCGCTGCCTTTGGCAATGGGAAAATTTGCAAAGATCAACCTTGAAAGCCTTACAGCAGTCAGATCATATGACGAACTGATACAGGCTCTCGCCGGGACACGCTATTGCGCCGCTGTGAAAAAGTATAAGCCAAAAGACGGCGCTTCCGCCGATGTTGCATTGCTTGAGGCTGAGCTTAATAATAATAACTTTGCAATGGTATTTGAAGCTATAAAAACTTCAAGAAAAGGAAAGGACAGGGATGATCTGCAAAATGTCTTTGCCGGTATGCTTGATTTCAGAAATGTTTCGAGAATTATCAGATTAAAGAAGTATTTCGGCTATGACAAAGAGAAGATCCGTCCGCTGCTTATTCCATACGGAAAGCTTTCGGACAGGGTGCTTGATGAGCTGTGTGAAGCATCAAGTGCCAAAGAGGTGTTTGAGCAGGCAAATGCAACATACCTCGGCAAACTGATGTCAAAGCTGCAGTATAATGATACTTCACAAATGGCGGATGCTCTTTTGAGTATTTATTGTAAGCATCACTTGCGTCTGTCCCCGAATCCTGCGATAGTAATGATATCCTACGTGTATCTTAAGGAGATCGAATTGACAAATATAGTAAACATAATAGAATCGACACGCTATGGGCTGTCGGCAGACGAGAAAGAAAAAATGCTCGTCAGATAGGGAGGTGATCGTATGTCTGTAAGACCGGTCAAGGCCATAAGCATAATAGGCATGATGTCGGAATTGGATAAGGTAATAAAGTTCTGCGGAGATTCTGAGGTATTTCACCCGGATGACGCTATGTCTTTTTATTCCAATACGAAGAATTTTATACCCCTTAATGATAAGAATCCGTATTCCGCGCCGCTTCAGAGTCTTAGAAGCGCGGCAGATATGGCAGGCTTTGAGCTGCATTATACCGGGCTTGGAGAGTTCAGCGAAAGTGAAAGCGATGTGCTGAAATATATAGAATATCTTATCGAAAAGCTCGAGAAAATGGTAAATAACAGACTTCGCTGCAAGCAGGAGATAGATGCCTGCACAAGGAAGATCGAACAGGTGGGACATTTCGTAGGTATAGACATTGATTTTACCGAAATAAACAAATGCAAGTATATTACACCTTCATTCGGAAGACTTCCTAAGGAAAGCATGGAAAAAATCACAAAAACGGATAACCCGTATGTAATGTTTTTCCCTTGTACCAGTGATGAAACTCATTGCTGGGGCGCTTATTTTGCTCCTATTGAACATACGCCTGAGGTTGACAGGATATTCTCATCATTGTATTTTGAGAAACTCGATATTCCTGAGATAAAAGGAACACCGGAGGAGTGTGTTGAAGAGCTTAAGAAACAGCTTGCAGAGCTTAATGAGGAAAGCAAAAGACTGGAAAAGGAAACAAATGAGTTGTGGAATTCCGAAAAGGATAAATGCATGAAGTATTATACCAAGCTTGAGGAACTGGACAGCTATCATGCGATCCGCAGATATGTATATAAGTACCACAAGAATTTTATTTTAGTGGGATGGATACCGGCGGATAAAGAAAAGAGCTTTACAAGTAATCTGGATAAAATATCAAGTATAGAGTATTCTCTCAGTGACGGTAAGGATGAATTGAAGAATTCTCCGCCGGTCCTGCTGAAAAATCCTCCATTCTTCAGATTGTATGAGTTTTATGTCAAAATGTACGGACTGCCGAGCTATAATGAGGTGGATCCTACGACACTCGTTGCAATAACCTACACTATTTTCTTCGGCATAATGTTCGGAGATATGGGTCAGGGATTAGTTGTATCAATTATAGGCTTCCTGATGTGGAAGCTCAAGAAAATGGAGATCGGACGTATCCTTGTACCGTGCGGAATATCAGGAATGATATTCGGTTTCCTGTACGGCTCGGTGTTCGGCTTTGAACATGTGCTCGACCCGGTCCATAAGGCTGTTTTCGGGACCGACGGAAAGCTCATGGAGGTAATGGAATCGGAAACGATCAATCTTATTATCTATGGTTCGGTAGCTGTCGGTATTGTGACAATCGTTGTTTCAATGATAATCAATTTAATATCGTCGCTGAAACGGCGGGACTATGAAAGCGCTTTCTTCGGTGCAAACAGTATCTCGGGATTTGTGTTCTATGTATCATTGGTAGCAGGCCTTGTCTGCACAATGTTCCTCGGTATTCCGATTATGAATACTGCCTATATCATCGGACTTATCATTGTTCCACTGATACTGATGTTCCTGCGTGAGCCGCTCGGCAGACTTTGCAGCGGAAAGAAAAAATGGCAGCCTGAAAAATGGGGCGAATACTGTACGCAAAGCTTCTTTGAGCTTTTCGAGATGTGCCTTAGCTATGTTACAAATACAATGTCATTCCTGAGAGTCGGCGCATATATCCTTGTACATGCAGGTATGATGCTCGTTGTATTCACACTTGCCGAAATGGTAGGCGGTGCGGTAGGATATACGGTCGTTGTTATTCTCGGAAACGGCGTGGTAATGGCGCTTGAAGCCCTGCTCGTTGCAATACAGGTTCTCAGGCTCGATTATTATGAAATATTCAGCCGCTTTTATATCGGCGAGGGACGCAGATTTACTCCCGTTACGGCAAGAAAAAGCGAAAATTAATTACAGGATAGTTACGTAAAAAATATTAAGAAAGAGGAATTCATTATGTTAGAATATATTTTACTTATGGTACCGGTCGTATTTCTTGTAGGCTCAGTTTATTATGCATACAAAAGTGTATCTCTCAAAAAAAGATCACGCAAGGCAGCCGTTCTCAGACAGATAGCTTCATTTGCAATTGTAGGCGCTTTTTGCATGATCACCTCAATGGCAGTAATGGCAGCAGGCGAAGCTCCCGCAGCAGCAGCTAATCCCGGAGATCTTAATAAGGGTCTTTCTATGATCGGTGCGGCTCTTGCAACCGGTATTTCAGGTATCGGCGGCGGTATCGCAGTAGGCGGCGCTGCTCCGGCAGCTATCGGTGCAACAAGTGAGGATCCTAAGGCATTCGGTAAGGCTCTGATCTTCGTTGCGCTTGGCGAAGGCGTTGCATTGTACGGACTTCTCGTTTCTATCCTTATTATTTCAAATGCAGGTTAAAAACAGCGGATGCCGCCGGACTGACATAAACGGACAATGAATAAGCGATTATCATCAGCCGCTTATGTCCGTTCTTGGCTCCGGCAGGGAGGACGGCTTATGAAGTTTTATTTAATAAGCGATAATGTGGATACAATGATGGGAATGCACCTTGCAGGTATTAACGGAGTTGTTGTCCATGAGGATAAAGAGGTCAGGGAGGCTCTGACTAAAGCAATGGATATGGAGGATGTTGCGGTTATTCTGATGACGGAGAGGCTCGTGCAGCTTTGTCCTGAGTTGGTCTATGATCTTAAGCTGAACCGCAAACAGCCTTTGATCGTTGAAATTCCCGACAGACACGGCAGCGGTAGAGCAAAGGACTCTATCACACGTTATGTCAGGGAAGCAATTGGGGTCAAGATTTAAAGTGACTTCGGAGGTGATATCATGCCCGATACTGTTAGCAAAACAGATAATTTTTTAAAGGCAATAGAAAAATACGCTGAACAGCAGCGTACAAAAATACAGTCCGAAGCTGAGGACTTCAAGGAAAAAGAACTCACTAAGGCAGAGGATGAAGGTCTGAGAGAGGCTTATGTGCTTATCCAGAAAAAAATGACGGATATAAAGGTAAAAATAGCTTCGGAGCTTTCAAGAGCAGAAAACGCGAGCAGAAAGAAAACCTTTGTGCGCCGTCAGGAAATAGAAAATGAGGTTTTTGAAGAAGCAGAAAAAAAGCTTATCGAGTATACAAAAACCGACGAATACCTTAAAAGGCTGAAAAACAGCGCAAAGCAGACAGCGCAAAAGCTGACTTCTGAGGATACGGTATTATTTGTAAAGGAATCAGACCTTAAATACAGCGATGAACTGCAAAAGGCCTTCGGCAGACAATGCCGTGTTGAATCGTCAGATGATATTATTATCGGCGGTATGATCGGCATCAGTCATACAATGGGTCTGCTTGTGGATGAAACGCTTGACAGCAGACTGCAGCAGCAGCGTGAATGGTTTTTTGAAAATTCCGGACTCAAGGTTACCGGATAATAAAAGATGGGATGAGTTTTATGGAAACAAATGATGTTATTTATGGTATAAACGGCCCTGTTGTTACCGTCAGAAACACAAGAAGCTTTTCCATGATGGAAATGGTATATGTCGGAGATTCCCGTCTTGTCGGTGAAATAATCGGTATTAATGATGAATTTACGACTGTGCAGGTTTATGAGGAAACAACAGGTCTGAAGCCCGGTGATCCGATCTATGGAACAGGCGCGCCGATGAACGTCCTTCTCGGTCCGGGTATAATCGATAATATTTTTGACGGCATAGAGCGTCCGCTGAAAGCAATAGAGGAACAAAGCGGATCGTTTATTTCAAGAGGCGCGGCAGTATCATCACTTGATCTTAACAGATATTGGAATGTAAAGATAAGAGTCAAGGTCGGTGACAGACTTGAGGGGGGCATGATCTATGCAGTATGCCCCGAAACCGCGATCATTGAGCATCGATTCATGGTACCTCCGTCACTGAGTGGCGTTGTTACAAAGGTACAGCCTAACGGCAAATATAAACTCAAGGATACTATAGTTACTATCAAGGACAGCAAGGGCAAGGAACACGATCTTACCCTTTGCCAGGAATGGCCTATAAGACAGGCAAGACCCTGCGCCCAAAGACTCCCCGCAACTATACCCCTTATTACCGGACAGCGTGTCATGGATACGATGTTCCCTATAGCAAAGGGAGGTACAGCGGCAATTCCCGGCGGCTTCGGTACGGGAAAAACAATGAACCAGCATCAGCTTGCAAAATGGTGTGATGCGGATATCATCGTATATGTCGGCTGCGGAGAACGCGGTAATGAAATGAGTCAGGTTCTTGATGAGTTTTCCGAACTCATCGACCCTAAGTCAGGCAGACCAATGACTGACAGAACTGTTTTGATCGCAAATACTTCCAATATGCCTGTTGCGGCAAGAGAAGCTTCAATTTATACAGGACTGACCCTTGCTGAGTATTACCGTGATATGGGATATCATGTAGCTATTATGGCGGATTCGACTTCCAGATGGGCTGAGGCTCTGAGAGAAATTTCAGGACGTCTTGAGGAAATGCCTGCGGAAGAAGGCTTCCCGGCTTACCTTCCGTCAAGACTTTCAGAGTTTTACGAAAGAGCAGGCCGTGTGGATACCCTCAGCGGCAGTGAAGGTTCAGTTACGATAATCGGCGCTGTTTCGCCGCAGGGGTCGGACTTTTCCGAACCGGTTACTCAGAATACAAAGCGCTTTACCCGCTGCTTCTGGGCACTTGATAAATCTCTTGCATATGCAAGGCATTATCCGGCAATCAACTGGATGGACAGCTACAGCGAGTATTTTACAGACCTTGACCCATGGTTCAGAGAGAACCTCGGCGAAGATTTCATAAGATACCGTAATAAGATCACTGCGCTGCTTCATGAGGAAAGCTCTCTTATGGAAATAGTAAAGCTTATCGGTTCGGATGTTCTTCCCGATGAGCAAAAGCTTGTTATAGAAACAGCAAAGGCGATCCGTGTTGGTTTCCTGCAGCAGAATGCATTCCATTCGGACGATACCTTTGTGCCGCTTGAAAAACAAAAGCTGATGATGAAAGCAATTCTTCATCTTTATGCAAAAGCAAAGCATATTATCGCGGCAGCAATACCGATCTCAAGCATTAAATCTCTTGGCCTTTTTGAAAGGCTTGCTAAAATGAAATATGATATTCCGAACGATAAGCTCGAATTGTTTGATAAGCTGATCAACGATATGGATCAGGCGCTTGCAGGATTGACCAGTGAATGATCTGCTCGGAAATATCGTTTCAGAATTATGATAATAAAGAAAGATCAAAAGTAATAATTATGGGTCGAAAAGGGGAGTTGAATGAATGATTCTCGATTATGTCGGCGTTAAGGAGATCAACGGATCTCTTATAGTACTGGATGATGTTGAAGGCGCATCATTTGAGGAAATGGTTGATATCCGCCTTGACGATGGTTCTTACCGCCATGGCAGAATAGTTCAGATAGAAGGAAAGCGTATAGTAATACAGGTGTTCGAGGGAACAAAGTCAATCTCCCTTGATAATACTCGCACAAGACTTAAATGCCGTCCGATGGAGATCGCTCTTTCGCCTGAAATACTCGGAAGAGTATTCAGCGGCGCCGGAAGACCGATCGATGGTTTCGGAGAGGTCTATCCCGTAAAAAAAGGCAATATAAACGGAACTCCGATGAATCCGGTTTCACGTATTTATCCGAGAAACTATATAAATACGGGTATCTCAACTATAGATACCCTGACCACACTTATCCGCGGACAGAAGCTGCCTATTTTCTCCGGCTCCGGTATGAAGCATAACGAGCTTGCTGTACAGATAGTAAGACAGGCTAAAATTTCGGATAGGGAGGATAATAACTTCTGCGTGGTTTTCGCAGCAATGGGTGTTAAAAATGATGTAGCGGATTATTTCAGACGCAGCTTTGATGAAAGCGGTGTGCTTTCAAGAGTTGTAATGTTTCTTAATCTTGCGAATGACCCCATTATTGAACGTACCCTTACTCCGAGATGCGCGCTTACGGCAGCAGAATATCTTGCATTTGAATGTAATATGCACGTTCTCGTCATAATGACCGATATGACATCGTATGCAGAGGCATTGCGTGAATTTTCATCCTCAAAGGGTGAAATTCCGGGCAGAAAGGGTTTCCCGGGATATCTGTATTCCGACCTTGCTTCGCTGTATGAAAGAGCCGGAATGGTCAAAGGCAGTACGGGTTCTGTAACACAGATCCCGATCCTTACAATGCCAAACGACGATATTACCCATCCGGTACCTGATCTGACAGGTTATATTACAGAAGGACAGATCGTTCTTGACCGCGCGCTTGAGGGTCAGGGAATATATCCGCCTGTATCCGTACTGCCTTCGCTTTCACGACTTATGAAGGATGGTATTGGTGAGGGCTATACACGTGCGGATCATCAGCCGCTTGCAAATCAGCTTTTTGCTGCATATGCAAGGGTACAGGATGCGCGTTCTCTGGCAAGTGTTATCGGTGAAGAGGAATTGTCACCGGTAGATAAGAAATATATTAATTTCGGAAAGCTGTTTGAGCAGTATTTTGTAAATCAGGGCTATAACGAAAACAGAACTGTTGAACAGAGTATAGATCTTGGTTGGAAATTGCTTTCTACTCTTCCGAGAACAGAGCTTGATCGTGTGGATGATGAGCTTCTTGATCAGTATTATATTGATGACCCGGATCAGATCACATTTGACAGCTTTGGCGGCAGTGAAAGCGATAATAATGAAGAAGATGAAGATTGATCTGTAGTTGCGGAGGTGAAAAACAATGCCGGTCGGAGCAGTACCAACAAAAGGCAATCTGATAGCGTATAAAAAATCGCTCACACTTGCAAGGACAGGCTATGAGCTTCTTGATAAAAAGCGTAATATTCTTGTCCGGGAAATGATGACGCTTATTGACAAAGCTTCTCAGATACAGGACAAGATCGATACAACATACAGCAAGGCTTATCTTGCTTTGCAAAAAGCAAATATCTCAATGGGTTTCATAGACGATATTGCGAGATCTGTACCGGAAGAGAATTCGTTGAAGCTGAGCTACAGGAGTGTTATGGGCGTTGAGATACCGATTGTTACAATAAACGAAGAGCCGCCGCAGCTTTATTACGGACTGCAGATGACTACACCTGCGCTTGACGAAGCATATTCATGTTTTTCGGAAGTAAAGAGATTGACTGCGGATCTTGCTGAGGTGGAGAACAGCGTATATCGGCTTGCGGATTCAATAAAGAAAACTCAGAAAAGAGCAAATGCCTTGAAAAACATAATGATACCGCGTTTTGAGCAGGGAGTAAAATTTATTTCCGATGCATTGGAAGAAAAGGAAAGAGAAGAATTCTCGCGCATGAAGGTTATCAAGGCTCAGAAGTCAAATAAAAAATCTTAATATTGAAAATGGCCCCCGAAGGGATATATCCTTTCGGGGGCGAAGTGTTTATGTGTCGGAAATTATTTGGTGACTGTTACTTTACAGCTTGATTCCTTGCCGTTATATGTTCTTACGGTGACCCATGCCACTCCGGGTTTTACAGCGGTAAAGCTGCCGTTCCAGTTAGTTTTTGTCATTTTGACAACGCTGCTGTTACTGGTACGGAAGGTTCTTGCAGCGCAGCCGCTGTTAGAAGGAATGGATGCACTGAGTGTTGCACTTTGTCCGACTCTCATGATAATACTTGATTTACTTATGGTAACCTTCGATGGGGCAGCCTTTACAGTTACCTTACAGGTTGATTCTTTTCCGTTGTAGCTGCGGACAGTTACATATGCAACGCCCGGACGCAGACCGATAAAATCACCCTGCCAGTCTGTGCGTGTCATTTTAACGATACTGCTGTTGCTGGTACGATATGTTCTTTTGGAGCAGGCTGCGCCGTCATTCACTGATGAACCTATTGTGAATTTTTCTCCTACACCGAGAGTAAGAACTCCTTTGGTCAAAGTAATTTTTGAGGGAGCGTTTTTAACTGTTATTTTGCAGGAGCTTTCTTTGCCCTCCGCGCTTCTGATGGTTATCCAGGCAACTCCTGTTCCGACAGCTTTTACATTGCCCTTCTGGTCTACTGTGAGAATCTTTGAATTTGAGGTTCTCCATTTTACCGTATTGGATGATGAATACTTAAGCGTCGCTTTAAGAACGCAGGTTTCGCCCTTACCTAAGGACATCGCAGTCTTATCAAGCTTAACGGTTATTTCTCTGACTGTCAATATACAATTGACACTGAGTCCATCAGATGTTTTTGCAGTAATAACAGCAGTTCCTGCCGATTTTGCAGTGATCTTTCCCCCGGACACGGATGCAATATTATTATTTGAGCTTGTCCATGTGACAGTTTTGTTGTCGCTGTTATAAACCGTTGCCGTAAGCACAGCTGTATTTCCCTTCATTAAAATCATAGAGGAATCGCTCAGCTGAATATAGGGCTTAGGACGCACAGCTGTTAAATTAATGCTGACCTTAAGGCCGCTTTCTGACTTAGCTGTAAGCTTTGCCGTGCCTGCTTTTTTCGCTGTGACCTGACCGTTTTGTACTGTAAATATGCTTGTATCTGAAGAAGTCCACTGAACATTATCTGTATATAATACACTGCCGTTAATGTTATCATAGTTTGTTGCAGACCAGAATTCATACTGTTCCGGAGTACCGACTGTGATCGTGTTTGTACCGTTTGTTTTATTTATCAGCTGAGGCTTTGATGTTGCTCTGGAAGCAATTTTAATTTTGACAGTACAGTTATCTACCGGTTTTCCATATGTTTCATCATAACCGGAGGGATTTTTGCTGAAACGTCCGCACATTGATGATGCATAATATCCGCATTCCTTTGAATAGAATCCTCCAAGGCCCACATAGTAGTTTTCCGGATTTATCAGCGCTTCATAATGTCCTGTCAACTGACCGGTCTGATTGACCCAGTCATTTTTTTCATCATAGAACTGATTTATACCCACAACAAGATCTTTCGACCAGTTCCATGCCAACACTTCATTATGGCTGACTGCTTTTTCGGTATCTGCTGTCCAGCAGGTCTGATCGTTCGGCCTGACATGATCTGTTCTGATAATTGCCTCAGCTGCGCGAAGTCTTGCAACCTCTTCAAGCTCCGACGACCACTTTATCGGAGTATAATCTGCAAGTGTAAGGTTCCTTGAAGGGCTGCTGGGGTCCTTTAAGCCTTCCTTGCAAGCCTCATATCTGATCTCATTTATTCTGTCGAGCGCCTGCTGTATATTTGCATAATAGCTGCCTCTTACGCTGACGGTAATATATTCTTTTTCAAAAACGACCGGTTCTTCTGTTTCGATAGGATTACCGAGGATATTCTTTATATTTGTATTTATCTCATTTTTTGTCTGAGCGCCGTTTGTGACCTTACGTGTTATACCATTGTTATCTATGTAAATAACGAACGGCAATGTTACGGTTCCGGACATATTTGCCAGTGACCAAGCGGCATCCCTGTAATAACCGTAGCAGAATGTTATTGCAGAAGAATAATTTTTCGCATAATTTGCGACTGTAGCCTTGTCATTTCCTTTATAATCTGCATAGATAAAGTTTACTCTTTTATCTGAAATATAAGAAGACGACTGGAATGCATCAAGTACTACCGAAGCGTTATAGCAATCCGGATATCCGAAAACGATAACATTAAGTTTTGCATCCCCCGTTGCTGTTGAAGATATCGTTTTACCGTCAATTGTAGTAAAATTATATGAAGAAGCTGCATTAACGGTTATTCCGGGCTTAGAAAAATCGTTTGTGATCGGGACAGCTAATGCTGCTGTTCCAATCATTGCCGAAGCCAGCAGAATTGCAGAAGCCTTTTTTATCGAACTTAAAAAATTCATATCAATTCCTCCTGAAAAATCACTTTATTCCCATATTCCCTATTAATTTAACGATAACTAAATTTTATCATTTCTAAAAACCAATGTCAAGGCCTCGACAAAAGCTTCATGGAAATCAACTTTCTTCTTCGGAATATAGGGACTCTGTCCCAAACCCTGCCGTGGGAAACTTTTTTTGAAAAAAAGGTTATCCCCCGGACCCCTTTACAAAAAACTTATGTTAATTCTATTAAAAGCTTTGCTTTCAACAAGCAAAGGCAAGCCGTAGGCTTGCTGACGTTCAGTGGGAGATTTTACTCTCACTGAACGGATATATGGCTCCCGCCGCCTAAGAGGGCGCGGGTGTCCTGTGGACACCGCTGCGCAGCAGCAGCGCCGACCGAGCCG
>CACYDC010000064.1 GCA_902773025.1 uncultured Ruminococcus sp. | reverse complement strand
TTTGTCCATTGAACATTACGGTTTCCTGCTCTTTCCTCAATTATACCACCCTCATCCGGATTGTCAACTTCATTTTTCCCGAAATTTACCTTGCTTTCGCTCATCTGCATACTCTGGTTCATATTCGGCGTGTAGATCGTCTTTGTTTTCGGGTCGTACAAAACATCCTGCAATCCTAACTTTATCCAGTTAAGCCCGAGCGGCGGCAGGTCTTCCTTGTACCTCGCCTCGTCGATTTGCAGGACATTACATTCAAGCCCCGTTTTGTATGCCTGGTAGCGCTTCAGGATGTCGCCTTTGAGAAGCTCTGTCGTATCGAAGGTAAAATACATCAGATCCCGCTCCGACGGCAGAAGCAAGCCCCTGTTCAGTGCCGCTTCAAATGCCGTTATCACTGGAATGACCGCACTTTTAACCGCTGCCGTGAGCGCATCCTCTCCAAGCTTACCGCTTACGATATCCGGCGATAATCCGAAAATCTGACATACAAGCTCATTGTTGCGCACCTTGTTTTCACTCAGCTGCATTTCAACGCTTGTATTGCTGCTTTCGTGGAAGCTAATGCCCTTGTTGAGTATCATCATAGTGTTGCCGGTGTTTGCATACATTTCGTTCCATTTCTGCCGAAGGTCTGCCATCATTTCCTGCGACAGCTTGCTTTCACTTGTAAGGAATCCCTTTTTGTTTCCGCCGGAAGATACAAGCAGCTTTTCATATACAATTTCACGGTACATTGCCGAGAGTATCTGCTGATGCTGAGTAATGAAGCTTTCGCCCTTCATGCCGTCCTTTGTGTCATGCAAAAGCTTTATGACTTCATCGTCACGCAGTCTCATGCCGTTTGAGAGAACATATTCACCGACCTTGAATACAGGGTCATTTCCCATAAAAAACGATGATATAGCCCCGTACCTTACGTATCTGAGGGATATAACCTCATTCCCGTACATTTCGGGATAGATGAACCCGCTGCCGTATAAAAAATAATCCGCCACAACAGCCTGCTTCATCTGAAAAGGGTCAAGAAGGTCGCCCGTTTCGTCATTAAGCAGCCGAAGCCGCAGATCGTCCTTTATTTCTTCCGTAATATTTTTGTCCTTGTCCTCACGATAGAGTTTAACTGGCAGTCCCGCTACTATCGAGCTTATGAAGCCGATGCAGGCGGACACTGCCGGTATTTCCATTGCCGTTTCGGGAGTTATCTCAATGTTTTTCAGCAGCGAAAGCAAATGATCATCCGCCGTCACCACTTCCGCCCTGAGTTCTCTCCCGAACAGCCTGTTTAATATTCCCATTTTCTCACCTCGTTTACAGTTTGAAGTTGTCAGCTCAAAGCTTCAAGCTCTAAGCTCAAAGATGTTATATATGCTGCTCTGAACTCTGAACTCTTAGCTCTGAGCTTTAAACCATAACCGCCCAATCAATTGCCTCGCCCTGTATTTCAAACTTTTCAAGCAGATAGACGGCATTGATAAGAGCAACGACCATATCAACCTTGCCTGCACTGCGCTTTTTGTCAACATACATATTCTTGTTTGTATCAAATCTGCACCGTGCATTCTGAAAATTGAGTTCAAGCAGACGATTAGCCTTGTATCTGAATTTGCCTTGAAGAATTTTCTCTTTAAGCAGCTTTGTCGGACTGTGCAGAATGCTTGAATGCTGTCTTATTTCGGAAGTTTCGTATTGCTCGTCCCATTTCTGAGCCGAAGACATAGCGTTACGTCTGTCAAAGCCAATTACAGCAATATTGCAGCCATAGACCTCTTCTATCTTGAAGACAAATTCCTCAACAACACCGTAATCAATGACCCTGTTTCCGCAGTCGATACAGCACATTTCCTCGATAAATTCCCTGTACGGTATTTTTTCGGTGCGGCTTTTGCTGTCAATACTGTCGGTCGGGATAAATCCGATAACATCGGCAAGTACCGTCTGCCCGTCATCGTCAAGAGCGGCTATTGCAACAGCGGTATTGTCCGTTGTTTCCGAAAGGTCAACACCAAGATAAACGGTGCGTCCTCTCCAGTCGATAGGCTCAGTGCATCGGCAGGCAATAACATCCTGCGGGTCAATATAGGTTTCCGTACCCATGCCCTGATAGATGATATTGCAGTGCTTTGTCAGAAAATTTTCCCGCTTAGAGGGCATAATTACAGCGTCATGCCGTTTTTTCAACAGGTCTTTCATTATCTCGGGGATCTCAAGCGCAAGCGGGTTTCCTTGTTCGATAATACCCGTGTCGGTCTCCCAGTTTTTCACCCTGTCAGGCTCATACAAAAGGGAAAACACTGTTTCATCGTCAACTATCCCGTCAAGAACCTGCTTTGCCTTTTTAACTTCATCTTCAAAAGGATTTTCGATAGTCGGGTATTTTGTTGAAATGATACACCCGAGTTTATTTTTTATGGTGAGCTGACCGGAGCGCATTGCTTCAACAGGATAGTTTGTGGTAAGCGCACCGACTTCATCAGCAACAAAGGCATTCGGCAGCTTGCCGTCAAGACGTGAAGTCGAGAACGACAGCGGGATATAATCATTCTGATTGATAAGACAGAGGATATCATCCCGCCTTATCTTGAATTTTCCTTCGAGGGCAGGGCTTGAGCTGATTATTTCCCGGATCTGAGTCTGAATTTCCCTTGACAGCTGACCATCGGGCGCAACACTGTAGAATTTTGAAAATTTCGGCTCGATAAAGAATAAGACGATAAAAACAATAGCAATAAGGAAGGTTTTACCGTTTTTTCTGCATATTTCAAGAACAGCCGTTTCATATCTTCTCAGCTGCATATCCTCACGGTAAGCAACTGTAAGGACGGCAAAAAGAAACAGCCATTGAAAACCCGAAAGGGTCTCAAAGACTGTTTTTCCTGCCATAAGTCCTCTCGGAATTATCAGCAGCTTGGTAAGACTGATTATCTGTTCTCTTTTTTTCTCGTTGATACAGAACTTTTTATCCTTGCCCTCAGCGATTCTGAGGTATATCCTGCATTGTTTCTTTACATATTTCGGCGCATTTATCTTTTTGGAAACGACTGCTTTTGCGTACTCGATATCTTTGTTCAAGAGCCTGTACCTAAAAGCGCGGGATTATCGGTGCTGTTGCCGATAATTGCGGCAGTGGTGGTGAACGCAGCCGTCAGCTGTGCATCCTCTGCTCCTGCTGTAATAGCGTCCGCAATAAATGCGCCGTCATCGAATTTAACGAGATAATCTGTGTTTGTTGTGTTCTGACCTGCCGTTGTTGTAACTCTGAGAATATCGCCCTCAAAAATCTCCTTGTTGTTTTTATCCTTGCGTGTAGTTTTTGCGCCGACGCTTGAAGGCAGGACGGCAATAAACTCACCTCTGACAGCTGTAAGTCCATCATCGCTTTGCTTTATGATAAAACCTCTGTCAGCGCAAAGAAAAGCCTCACTGCCGATAAACAGTACATTCGGCAGCTTTGACCACTGGTTTTTTCTGTTTTTACCTCTGTAAATGCTCATAATTATTCATCCTTTCATTTTTTCGCTGCCAAACGGCAGCACTTAAAACTATTTTTTGAAATGGTCAACTACAGCTAAAACGATTACACCTATCAGCAAGATTCCTGCAATTGCTGCTCCGGCATAATATTGTGCAAGCTGTATTGTAAAGTACGTTTCAACAGTATTCACACTGCTTCGCTCCTTTCACGGCATAAAAATACCGCCCTCACCGAGAGCAGTTTTAAAATGTTCTTGTTTCTTTATGTGTATAAAGAGATACTCTTGTTTTGTTGCTGTTTTCAAAATAAACATAATCAAAAAACATCATTTCTTTGTCACTGCCAATAACACAACCTATTGCCCTGAGACTTATTTTGCTTTCGTATAGATTTTCTATCCAAAAGTTTCTGTCACCGGGCTTACACAATCTTTTTACGATAAAGTAATCATGAACGTTTTTGGTGAAAGCATTAAGCTCTTTATCAGTGTGTGCCATCATTACCTCATTTGTTAATATCTATTCCATGTTCAAGCAAATGTTTTTTAGCCCATGTAGCTGCCAATCTATTTTCATCATATCTATTTTCATCGTATCGAATCTTATTAAGTATATCTAAGGGATATGGCTCATATTTCTTTATCACCATTTTAAAAAACTCAATTTGTTTTTCTGTAATAGGATGTTCCACATACACCAGCTCCTTGTATAAAATCACTAATCAAGCAAACCGTATTTTAATAATACCTTTTTTGCTATTGTAGCATCATAACGATTATCATCAAGACTTTTATCGTCTAAAATTTCAAGTCTTGGATCATCTAAATCATACGGTTCATACTTCTCAAGCAAAGATCTTAAAAAAGAAATATCATCTTCATTTGGCTTTGTTTTTATAGTATTTGATTCCATATTCATTCAATCCTTTGCATATCATTTCTTCTGATAAACTATTCGATTTAATTATATACCTCAGAGCCGATATCATATTTGAATCATTATATTTTTTTGTTTTTGATAATATGAACAAACGCCCATTATTACCAACCACTACAGAATGTATGTTATTATCATCCTTAATAAACTTACGTAAATCACGCTTTGAAAAAGTTTCCCCACTCGGGTGGTTATGAATTGATACATACGGTACATCCAGTTTTATTGCTTTCACAGTACCTGCACCCTGTTCGCCTTTATGCACTTGCGGTACTCCTGACAGATCCAAAGGAAAAGACATGGTTTCTTCTGTCCCGGGCTTATCGTCTTTTACATCCGTCAATATCTGCCTGCAAGCCCTGTGTACTGCCTTATTCAATTCTTCATCGTCAAATGCCGTTATTTCCGGAATTGAGTCAATAGCTTCATCAGTCACACGATAAAAAT
>CACYDC010000063.1 GCA_902773025.1 uncultured Ruminococcus sp. | reverse complement strand
TCGAGGATCACCTTGCCTTTGAATTCAAATGCGGCCTTCAGACCGAGGTCCAGAGCTAAATACGACCATCACGCGGGCGCTCCTTCGGGAGCGTCTTTTTTTTCGTGAAGGGGTAGAAATGCGCGTGAACAGATGTTATAATAATTAAGCTATAGGTTGATTGTTGAAAGGGGTGAGCCGATGCTTCAAAACAACATTGAACTGGACCTGAAGACGAAATTGATCGAAGCGGGTCTTACGCAAAAGGAAATCGCAGAGCAGATTGGGGTATCGCTTGCCTACATGAATCGCATCACCAAGGGCCGAGAGCAGATCGTCAACAAGACTTTTGTGAAGATGATGGATGAGCTCGGATACGATGTCCGACTGACCTTTGAGAAACAGGAGGACTGATGCTCTATGGATAAAAATGCTTTGAACAAAACCTTGTTTTTGGAGTATAAACAGTTGATGGAAAATACTCGAATTGAGGAGTGTTACCGTCAGGTAATATACCTGCTGAAGACCATCCAAACCACACTTGAAAAAGATATGGATTCGTTCTGTTTCATGAACAGAGTAGTAGAAAATGTAATGGATTTTTCCTATTTTCAGTTGACAGACGATCAATTAAAAAAGGGTGGTTTGAAGATTCAAGTGATATTTTTTCACAAAACATGCAGATTTGAAATCTGGGGTTCAGGTTATAACAGGGCAGTTCAAAAAAATACTATCCCGTTCTTTCCGGTCTATCGAGTGCAGTTGAAGTTTGTGATGATCCTCAAAAGAATGATTATTTAATAAGAAAAAGGTTGGATGCCGACATTGTTTCAGATTCTGCTGAAGAAATCATTCGGAAAACAAAATCCGGTATCGAAGACATTTACGGCCTGCTGATTGGTGTCATTTGTAATGAGAATCAATGAGATAGACAGATTCCAGCTTATCGACATGTTCCCGCACACAGACACCGGTGGATATGTTCCTTGCGAACAGTTAAAACGTGGATATGTTCTCAGAGCCAAAAGTGCGAACAGGCAGGTTCCGGTGGATAAGTTCTGTCGAACAGGCACGGGTGTGAATTAGTAGTTTCGTTTCCTCGTGCCATGTGGAGACGGTGGTATTGATGTCAGCGGCGAGCCGACGCTCCCATAATGAGAAATCCGAATGGGAAAAGTATGGTGAGTACTTCATGAACCGCAGCGTTTCGGACATTATGAGCGAGTACAGTGAGCAGCATGATGAGTGGCACTGACGATATTGGAAACATATCAACCGATTTTTGCGGATAGTTGAGTGTTCGATTTAGATTTCGTTTTTGTTTATTAGGAATTAATTAAAAAAGAGTGATGAAATGAAAAAATTTGTCATTGAACAGTGCTTTAAGAATAAGTCCGACAGAAAGCTCCCATGAAGTACAGATAGTTGATGACAGAAAAAAATAGTACAGGGATATCATTTAAAAACGGCTGAAGTAAAAAAATAAGAAATACAGCACCAAATCCGTATATCGGACAGACCGGCAGACTGAGGAATCCTCTGTCAGAATAATATTCATCGTGAGCAGATTGGCCAATAACATCAACAATCCAACCTAAAAAGCTGAATATGAGAAAAAAAGCAGACAGATTATACAAGTTATAATCAATTAAAGGAATAGTTTGAAAAAGCATGGCTCTCACCTCCGTCGGAAAGGATTATAATGTGGAAGATAATATTCATATTGAAATTCCTCCTCATCTTTTTTTGATTTGTTTACCCAGATACGCCATATGTTATTATGCTTTCTTTTTTTGAACATAGCTGTATAGGATGAGAACATATCAAAAGTCAGAATAACAAACATGGGTATTCGGAAAATAAATTTTATTTGTAATGGTAATATTGCTATGACATCCATTACGGGTACAAAGCAAAATTTCATAAAAATCGTTATAACAGATGCAAAGCCCAGGCTTGTCGGGACAGAAGTGTAATGGGTAATATGTAAAGGGAATTTATCATAGTTCCACCATATGAACCCACAGATTTTTTCTACTGTTTTTCCGAGTATTATTTCTGATAAGCATACTATTATGAAAGAACATAAAAAATACATAACAATATTTGATCCTGACGGAATACCTAATAACATATATATTCCGGTTACAGCATCACCATATCCGTGTATAAATGGTAATGTCATATTACGGTTGTCAATATAGCCATTCCAATTTATACAGAAAATGTTTTCAAAAACAAATCCCAGGAATGAAGCAATTGTAAACATTACAAACATATCATTAATATTGTATTGAATCATAATAACCTCTTAAAATAAGTTTATGTGTAAAATTATTATTGGCAATACATTTTGAATTGATTCTGATTCAGTTCAGGCTCAAAAAGCATGGCGGTGCCGGAGAAAAACTATTTCAGACTGACTAAGCCGTGAATCGCGACACCGGGGCCCGCCGGCGTAAATAAGTAACAGTATTGACTTTTGCCACATATGTATATTATTATATAAATGTAGAATATTTCAATGGTCACTATTTTATTGAAATGTGTTATATACCTCATTTGCATACGGAAATGTGTAATAAGCCACATAAACAAGAAAAATCATTAAGGATTGATCTATTTGGAAATGCTAAAGAAGCCGGACAGACGAGTATTAAAAACTAAAAAAGCAATTCGCAATGCTTTGACAGAATTATTGATGTACCAGAGCATTGAAAGTATTACTGTAAAAGAAATAGCGGAAAAAGCTGACATAAACAGAAAGACCTTTTATAATTACTATGTAAGTGTATTTCAGGTTGTAGATGAAATTGAAGATGAGATTTGTAAGAAGTTTAATGATACAATACTCGAGGTCAACACTAAGGAAGTACTGAAAAATCCGAAGATAGTGTTTGACCGGATCAATGAGTTGATAAGTGAAGATTCCAGATTTTATGAATGTCTGTTCCGTATGGAAAACAATCAGGGATTAATAACAAGATTATCCGACAGATTGATCAAACAGACAACAGCTTCTTTGATGGAAATGAGGATCGAAGAAACAAAAGCAATTATTATATCAGATTTTTTTATAACAGGAATGATCAAAGCGTACAGAAACTGGGTCAATTCAGATAAAGCGGTTACTCTTGAGAATATATCGGACACTTTAGCAGTATTGATATCAAGCGGTATGAACGGATTCCGTGAAAACACTGATCACAGAGAATGATCTCTGAAGCAGTAATGGCTTATTAATTATGCTTACGAGCAGAATTTTGCGGAAAAGTCTGATTATCTGCCTGAAGCTCGTGTAAACATCAGAATTTTTTTAATATGGTTTTTATTTGAAGAAATATATGGTAAAATAGTGAAAAACGTAGTCTGATAGAGGAAAAATATAAGTATGTATACGATAAAATATAATGAATTAAGCGCAGAGGAATTTATATTGTTATGGGAAACAGTCTGGGGACCCGGCCCATCTTCAGAACAGACAAGACTTGCTATGGAACATACATTATTCAGAGTTTCAGTTTTTGATGACGATAAGATCATCGGAATGGCTCGTATGATCGGTGATATGGGATTGGATTATTACATAAAAGATGTGATTGTAAGACCTGAATATCAGGGAAAAGGAGTCGGACGTATGCTTATC
>CACYDC010000062.1 GCA_902773025.1 uncultured Ruminococcus sp. | reverse complement strand
TTTCACCGATCTTCAGAGAAATACCGCACAATGATATCAAACTAAGCAGAAGGATGATTATTATTCTTTTTTTCTCCGCCATTTTCTTTATCCAATTCTGATCAACTCGCATTCCCGAACCGATCTCAGATTTTTACGTTTTTTTCCGAAACGATCCAAAATAAAATAACAAAAAAAGGATCGCCGCGATGGCTGAAACAATCCGGGACCCATGAGTCAGAAAAGAATGGTGATAAGTAAAAGAAATCTCATTTTTTTCACCGGATCGAATTCTCACCATTGATCCGCCCCGGTCCGACATAACGCTTTCAGCCTCTGCCCCATTTATCAAACATCTTTGTGATCTATACCAGAAAACGGGGATATCTGCAAGACAATGCTCTTCATTTGAGACCGGTGTATCGAGTAATACAGTAATAACCGAGCCATCCTCTGAAATTTTCGTTTCAGCCTGAATTTCATTTCCGTCAAGATAGACATCGTTACCCATCGTATATCCGTCATGGCTGCTCCGATAGAGCTTCCCCTGGATCGGAGAATAATCATAAACGCTGAATGGTACCGACGTGATATCAGCTTCCAATATTCTGGTCTCTTCCTCTTTATGTAATTGAAGAATGGCAGAATAATGCAGCCCTAAAGATAAGAGGCATATCAATACGAGAAATATAAATCTGCATTTATCATTTCTGATCATATTCGGAATGCAGAAAGAAAACGCAGCCAGGATGAACAGAGTTGAATGCACATTCAAACGCCAAACGAATTGGATAATGTATAAAGGTGTATGGTCACCGATCCATTTCCACGGCAGCAGGGATGTCGAAGCAAGGAAAATGAGCATTCCCACAACAGCAAAACTATCACATTCTTTTTTTTGCCGGATTTTGCATCCGGCAGCTGCATTTCTGAGATAAAACAGGACCAGACAGATCAGGGAAATGACCACCCAAAAGCCAACAGAAAATGAAACGGGGTCATTTTTCAGAGACTTTACAATTATTTCCCACAGCGAATGTGCGGAATCACTTAATCCCTGTCCGGAACCGCCGGGAATAAACAATTCATTAGTTCGGGAATATTGCAAAATGGGAATATACAGGCCAAGCGATAACAGAAGGGACATTCCGGCAGCCTTACAAAAACTGAGGATCCGATCCTTTATATTATTCCAGAGCCGGATCGAAAGCAGAATGTAAAAACCACAAACCGCTGCCGCTATCATTAATGCCAGATGATGTGAATATGCAATTAGAGTCATGCCGGCTGTAAGGGCTCCCCAACGCCGCCGGTTCCCAAAGGAAATCTGATAAAGCCCCAGCAAGACAAGCAGCATTGCAGTCATTGCGACAGCTTCACCAATATGGGCCCTTCGGAATATATTTATAAAACGATAGCCGGAATATGTATAAAGGACAGCAAATATAAACGCACCGAATTGACTTTCAGAGATTTCAAGCATCACATAATATGCGATAAACATTGTAATGACCGTCAGAAGCAAATAAAAAAGCTTATAGGCCAGTACATAATCCCCGCATATTTTATAAATCAGATACATGGGATACATCGTCAACCAGGGATAGAAAATATTAACCAGTGAGCCATGATGGGCAAAACTCAGAAAATTCACGGGGGATCGCCAGACATTTCCCATCCCGGCCAATCGATTCAGATGGAACCAGGTATCCTCATAAAAATAATGAGGGATCCCGGTCATCAGGAACCGCGGAAGATAATACAGTACAGACATTACGAAAAGAAAAAAGACAATTATTCTTTCCTTATGGCGAATGATCAGCTGTATTGTTTTATTTGACATTTCAGGATTTTTTACCTAATAAAAAATAGACTTCTGAATCAAAATAATTTGATCTTTATGATCAATTATACTGATTCAGAACAAAAATATGTTTCCAAACCATGTTTTTTCATATATTTCTTTCATGATATACTATTGGAAAAAAGAACGAATAACGAGGCTGAATGGAACGAATACGTGTAATGGTGACGGGCGTCGGGGGCGGCGGAAACGGCGAACAGCTGGTCAAAGCCCTGCGTATGTCCGATAAAAACTATTTTCTGATCGGGGCAGACATCACCCCGGTATCCAAAGGGCTGTTTCTGGTCGACAGCAAGCGGATCCTG
>CACYDC010000061.1 GCA_902773025.1 uncultured Ruminococcus sp. | reverse complement strand
CCACAAATGCAGATGTCACGCTTGCGCTCTGACCAAGAGAACGCTCATACATAAACCTTGTTTCTCCTGTGCAGATATCGCAAACAGGCGCAAGATTTGTATTTATACCGAGATCATTCAGAAGCAAAGATTTTTTTACTGCGTCCTTTTTTATTGCTTCCATTCCGCCCTGATCGAATAACTCCCTTGGAGATAGAAATTCTTCATCTGTGATATCTGTAAGCCCGTCAAGACGGTTTACAGTGCCTCCCTCCATATCAGAGGCAATTATCATAGGAACGTCCTGAGATTCAACAAGAGTCCTTGTGAATCTGATCACATCATCCCGGTTTTTATCCTTGAAATTGCTGTAGAACAGAACATAGCCGCCAAGGTGATAATTCTTTGCTGTCTGGAAGTAATTATCATCATCAGGACATCTTGCAAGTATTATCTGACCGACCTTTTCTTCGGTAGTCATTTTCTTCATCTTCTGGTAAGCTTTTCTGTAATACGGCGAAAAGATACCGTTGTCCTTCCAATCAGAGGGAACATCACTGTTATCATAGCTTCCTGATACTGACGAAAGTTCGTTTTTACCTGAATTATCGGATGCCGAAGATGGGGTGATAGCTGATGAAGCATGGCTTTCGTTCTGATTATTTGTTTCGTAGGAAACAGTAACTTTTTTCGGATTATCTGAATTAACGGATACAGATGATGAAGCACGGCTGTTATCATTTTTTTCTGAATCTGATGAATGATCAGTCTTTTTTGAAGCTTCTGATGTCAGAGATGATGAAGGTGCGGTATCTGATGTAATCTGGCTATTACTGCTAATTTCTGTTTCTGACAGTATATCGGACTGTTCTCCGGCTTCTGATTCCAGAGCTGAGGACGAAACAGCAGAACTATTATTTTCCGTATTTTCGTGTTGTTCATTGCAGGCGCAGAGCGACGCTGAAACAGTTAGTATAATCAATATACTTATAATTTTTCTGAAGGTATTATTCAATCCATATTCAGCTCCTTGTGAAAATATTATCAATTACATTAAGATTAAGCTCCATGCACATTTTTTCGGCGGCGATTACAGAGTTATCTCTTATCTGTTCTGGCGTATGGCAGTCAGAGCCGATAATTACTCTTTGCTTGCTGCCGCTGAGCTGTTTCCAGAATCTGTCATACGGATAGGGCAGTCTCATGCCCTCCGGATACATCCGTGGTCCCCGTCTGATACCGTTAGCATTAAGCTCAAGCGGAACATCATATTTTTCAGCAGTGCTGAGTATAATATCACAGGCTTTGTCGCAGTTTTTATCGTGCGGATGAAGATTCAGGAACATAATATCAGGATGCGCTATAAATGTGAATAACCCTGTTTCAAGCGCAGCAGCAATATTTTCAGCATATTCAATATAGTCCTTGGTACTTTCCGCAAAGAAAATATTTTTTACCTTACCGCCGGTGCTTGTAAACATATGTTCTCCCAAAGCAAGGTATTCCATATTGAATTTATCATACAGCTGCCGGTAATAATCCATATACTTCGGATGGTATTCTATCTCAAGACCTTTATAGAGCTGTATTTTTCCCTTATATTTTTCTGAAAGCTTGTCAATTTCGCTAAGATATAAGGGCAGCTCATTAAAGTCCATTCTGTAACCCATATCCTCGTCCGGAAATGGACCGTGATCGGAAAATCCCAGTATGCCAAGCCCCATTGTATACGCAGTCTCTGCATAATCTGCTTCTGTACCGTATGCGTGTTTGCATCTTTCAGTATGTGTATGAAAATTAGAAAGCATTTTTGCACCTCACTAAAGCTTGAAGTCTTCTGCCGTGAATTTAGGCAGATTCGGACGGACTCTTGGTTCTCTTTTGAGAGGATCGTAGGCATATTTTCCGCATACCTTATCTTCTGACGGAAGACCATATCTGCATACAGGATTACTGCCTTTTCTTTTTACCACATACAGACAGTACTCGCAGCTTGGAGCGATATTTTTTCCAAAAAGTTTTTTAAGAGACATTAACGACCCTCCCTCAACATATATATTATAATAAACGTCATTTATAAAGTTCTATTGTCAGCCCTGAAAAATATTTCTCCTCCCTGCCATTCTGAGGAGCGCAGCGACGAAGAATCTTTCCGATTACGTTGCTTTTGTGAAAAAGATCCTTCGCTTACGCTCAGGATGACATTGGGGCAAAACTTTTGTCGTTTACTATAACTGATTTAAATTCAAAGAAATTGTATCATATTTATATAAAAAAGTCAAATTAGATTGACATATATGTTTTTTTCCCGTATTATAAATATGTATAAAAAATTCAGAGGTGTATTTTAATGAATGGCGGCATTGAGGAAAATATAATACAGTGGCTGATGAATACAAATACAGAGTCATTGGCAGTGAAAATAGTGCTGACATTATTTTTCTTTGCGGTATGTTTTATATTTGCAGGGTGCATAGGCGCAATTGATGCAACATCTGTGAATGAGGTAAGAAAAAAATCTGAGCATGGGGAAGAGAAAGCGGTTAAGGCTCTTAAAATACTTGATAACGAGGACAGGATATTAAAACGATGCCGCTGCGGAATGGTCATTTCGATGATTTTCGGGATATTTACCGGAACAATATGTGTTTTCGGGCTGAGTGACAAGTGTATTTACAATCTTGTTTCCGGAAGCTATTACATGCCGGTAAGTGCTTTGGTTCTGTTTCTTACGATTCTGATTGTAATTTGGCTGTTTTATTTATTTGGTGTACAGACCGGAGAAAAATCGGGCAGGCATAAACGTGAGGATCTGCTGATAAAGAATGCCGGACTTTACATATTTGCGTCTTCAATATTTGCGCCGTTTTCCTGGCTCACCGATATCTTGTCTGATATGATAACAAAGATTTCAGGAAAAAAAACATTGAACGATCAGAATCAGCGTACTGAAGAAGAGATACTTCTCATGGTAGATGAAGGCGAAGAAAAGGGTGCTATTGAAGAGAACACCAAGGATATGATAGAAAATGTATTTGAATTTGATGACAGATGCGTTGATGAAGTAATGACTCACCGCAAGGATGTTGTCGCCGTCAGATCTGGTTCGCCTGTAACAGAAGCAGCAAAGAAAGCGATGGACAGCGGAAAATCAAGGCTGCCTGTTTATGGAGAGGATATTGATGATATAGTAGGTATTCTGTATGTCAAGGATCTGCTGAAATATGTGTATTCAGATATTCAGGAAAAATCAGTCACAGGAGAAATAATAAAAGAAGCGATTTTTGTTCCTGAATCAAAAAGGTGCAGCGAAATGTTTGAATACATGACTGAGAATAAGATTCAGATAGCTGTCGTTGTCGATGAATTTGGAGGAACGGGCGGAATAATAACAATGGAAGACCTCATAGAATCCATTGTCGGCAGCATACAGGACGAATATGATAACGAGGATGAGGAAATACAGAAGGTAGATGACAGGAGCTTCTCTGTCTCAGGTTCAACCTCTCTTGATGAGATCAGCGACCTGACAGGTCTTGATTTTGAGGACGAGGCTGACGATACAATAGCCGGAGTTATGCTTGACCGTATGGGGCATATTCCGAAGAGCGGAGAGCATCCCTCTGTTGTGATAAACGGTACAAGATTTACAGTTCAGGAGATAGAGAACAGGAGAATATCAAAGGTGCTTGTGGTAAAACCGAAACCGTCAGAAAACGGCGATAAAAAGTAGTACT
This sequence comes from uncultured Ruminococcus sp., assembly GCA_902773025.1. Taxonomy (GTDB): domain Bacteria; phylum Bacillota; class Clostridia; order Oscillospirales; family Acutalibacteraceae; genus UBA1213. The sequence continues at coordinate 7,041 of CACYDC010000061.1, read as the reverse complement.
AATATTATAGCAATCCAAAATAATAATTGCAAAAAAATTGCGGGTCAAGGGTGAGAAGCCCTGGCCGCCGGAGGCATTGAAAACGTTACTTTCGGTGCGTTTATTTTATTGTATCGCTATAAATAATACGGCAGATATGCTCAGTGCCGGAGGAGGGGATTTTTATGAAAAGCATTTCTGTTATAATTCCGGCTCATAATGAAGAAAAATATGCAGAAAGGTGTATCAGTTCCATAAATAAAGCTGCTGAGCATTACGGCGGAACTGTAGAGATTATTGTTGTCTGCAACCGCTGTACGGACAAAACGGAGGAGATAGCTGTAAGGTGTGGAGCCAGGGTGTTGAAAAATTATGACAGGTGTATTGCCAAGGTAAGGAATACAGGAATATTCAATGCAAACGGCGATATTATCGTAACGATCGACTGTGATAATCGTATGACGGAGGGTACTCTCAGTGAGATAGCCGCTCTGCTTGAAACAGGTAAATACATAGGCGGAGGTTCTCCGATACGTTTTGAGCGGTATTCCTTTCCTCTGCGTCTGAACGATCTGATGTGTAGGGTGTCTTTTGCTGTTACAGGGCTTTACTGCGGTATTTTCTGGGCGGAGAAAGCGACATTTCAGGCAGTAGGCGGATTTGTGGAGAAGAAGGCTATGGAGGATGCTGCAACAGCTAAGGTGCTGAAAGCATACGGAAAACGTCTTGGAAAGAAATATACAGTACTTCGTGAAAATGTGCTCATCAACTCAACAAGAAAGTATGATGATATGGGCGACTGGCTGTATTTTAAGCTTATGTTTAGTAATATTGGTACTTTTATTAAGGCTGCTTTCGGAGACAGACAAGGGCTTGACAGGCTGCTTGATAAATTGTTCTATGACTACAATGGAAAAAATTAAAACAGAAAAACCGCAGCGTAATGATTTTGTCAAAATGCTGCGGTTATTATTATGTGTTAAATATTAGGTTGTGACTGTTTAATCAGACTGTTTATTGTTTCTGGCTGCAAGCTTCTTGTACATAGCACTCTGGAAAGCGTTGCCTATTGGTTTGCTGACAATTCCGCCGACTACCGGGAATATCCAGCTAAAGGGGAACTTCAGGATAATTGATACGATAACCAAAGCTGCTATTACAGCCCAGTATGCGATCATGAATCTGCCGTTTCTTTTGTTAAGCTCTTCCATAAACGTATTTTCAGATGCGTCATGCGGCGCATTTTCAATGAAGTCTGCCGCACCCTTGAAGCCCTGACAGGAACGGAAATCTTCACTGCATTTCTGGGCGGCTTCGGCATATTTTTTGTTTCCAAGAACATCTTCAACAGCCTTTCTGATATAGTCAGGCGTATATTTTTTCAGATAACGTCCTGCACCAAGCTCGTATGCTCTTCTTGCGACAGCGTGCTGTTCTCCGGTCTGAGGAAACAGGATAAGCGGTACAGCCATAAAAAGACTTTCAGACGCACTGTTCATACCGCAGTGTGAAATAAACGCGTCAGCGTGTGAAAGAACTTCCAGCTGATTGACATATTGATATGCCTTTATGTTATCAGGAAGCTTGCCAAGCGTACTTATGTCTGTATCCTTGCCGCAGGACATTATTATATCAGCGTCTATATCTTCAAGTCCCTTAATACAGTTTTTATAAAAGTCCGGCTTATCGTTTACGACCGTTCCCAAGGAAATGTAAACGAGGGGGCGGTCTTTTTTCTTGTCCGGTACAATATCCGTAGAAACAGACGGACCGGCAAAAAGATAGTGATCCGAATAGCTTTCAGCATAAGGCTGGAAAAGACGTGAAGCATAAACAACAGAATCAGTATCATCATCACTTCTTACAATATCTAAAAAGCTTTTGAACTTATATCCGTATTGTTTGAGGGTCTGCATTTCACGGTTTACCTTTGGTAAACCGAAAATCATGTCTGCAAGCTCTCCGGGGCTGTTTTTCATATAAGTGGTAGACATCTGGTTAAAGGCAAATGTACTGGTCGAGACTACCATAGGAACATTGAACTTCAATGCGTTCAGCTTGCCCCAGAAGCAAACGGAGTCAGTGTATACAACATCCGGCTTGAAGGCATTGAACTCATTTTCAAGGAAATCATTCATTGCAAGAGTGATGCGAATATCCTGTATTGACATTTCCGTATTGGAGCTTTTTTTAAGTCTGGCACGTTCACTTTCGCTGATCTCAGGCAGAAAGCTCTGGCAGGAAACAAACTCAGCACCTGTCGCTTTTATCTTTTCCTCAAATTCGTCAAACGAATAGAATCTTACTATATTGCCTCTGCTTACAAGCTCTCTTGCAACGCCGACCATAGGATTTGTATGACCATGTGCCGGAATACAGAAAAACGCTATCTTTTTCATATTATTTATCGTCCTTTCCATTAAACGCAAGATCAAAAAGATTGTTAAAATTGTTCTTCTTTGGTATAGCAATACCATGCTCATCATCACCGAGAAGAAGGATCGTGTCTCCCGGTTTTATATCAAAAAGATCGCGAGCCTGCTTTGGTATGACTATCTGACCTTTTTCGCCTACAGTTGCCGTCCATATATACTTTCCTTTCGGCATATCATTCATCTCCTACAAGTATGATTTGTTATACTTATTATACTTGATATACTCATATATGTCAAGAGTTTTTTGAAATTATTTTTTTTTACTATTCTGACAATTTCACAAACAGCTTGTCATTATTAGCAGAGTCTACTCTCTCTATCTGAGTACTGTCATTAACATAACGAAAAAACTGTCATTATGAGGAGCGATAGCGACGAAGAATCTTTCCGATTGTGCTGGTTCGTTTTGTGGTGAAGATCATTCGGAATGACAGCGTGTGCCGACTCATGATGACGAGTATGATTATAAAGATTGTTGTACATAATCACGAAAAATTATAAATCTGCTCATTTATAGTTGTATAGCAGATTATAGGAGATATAAACTATTGACGGATTGATAAAATTGGTATATAATAATGTTCATGAATTTTTCGGTAAAAAAGATTAAAATGAGCATTGTATTTCACGTATATGAATGACAAGCTGTTCTATGCTTAGTATCTATCTTTGATGTTAAATATGGTTGATTGGAAGGGAAGTAATTATATGTTATCAAAAAAATCGTCATTATGTCTTATGATCGCATTAATCACTGTTGTTTCAGCTTCAATGACAGGCTGCGGCAGTGATGACAGCAAAAATGCTGATAGTTCAGAATCAACTGCAAGTGTTGTTTCTGCGGCAGAAACAAACGAAACCTCAGATTCCGAACAGGCAGAGCAGAATACAGATAATGAAGAACAGCCGGTACAGCAAAAAGCTGAAAATGAAGAGGAGAAGCCTATTCCTGAGATCAGTGATCCGACTCCTGACAGTGAGGGAGAGTGGTCTAACAATATATTTATTTACAATGGGGTGGCATATGAAGCATTTTACGGCGGTGATGAGAACGCAAAGGAATATGCGGATACGATATCCTATATAAAGAAGCAGTTAGGCACAGAGGTAACTCTGTATAATGTTATAGCGCCTACCCATGTCGGCATAGATCTTCCTGAAAAATTCAAGGATGAATTTACTCCGCAGGAAGATTATATCAAAAAGATAATATCGTCGTATTCAGCAGATGTAAAGGGTGTCAGCGCATACAGCGAACTGGTGCATCACAGGGATGAGTATCTGTATTTTGGAACGGATCACCATTGGACGGGCAGAGGTGCTTATTACGCATACAGAGCATTTGCTGATGCAGCGGGTATTACTCCTGTGGAGCTTGATACTCTAAAATCAGATAAGATAGAGGATTTCAGCGGAACTCTTCAGGCATATTCTGAAAGGGATGATCTGAAAGAGGACTATGTGGAGTATTTCTATCCTGACTATGATATAGACTGTCAGTGTTATGATGAGAATGGGGAAAACCCGTTTGATTATCAGCTGCTTCACACTTATACTGAGGGTTCCAATGCGTATGGAGTATTCCTCGGAGGAGATCAGCCGCTTATAGTAGCCAAGAATAAAAATGGCAACGGCAAGAAGGTAGCTGTAATAAAAGAATCTTTCGGCAACGCATTTGCGCCATTCCTTGCATACACATACAATGAAACACATATCATAGATTTTCGTTCAGCCAAGTTCAACCTGAATGAATACTTTGAAAAGAACGGAATAACGGATGTAATAATTATTAATAATGCCATGGCAACTGCAACGCCGGAAAGACTTGAAGAGCTCATGACGCTTATCGGCGGCTGACCGGCGAGCCGCCGGTCCCGCACCAGTCTTGCGCTGTTTTTTTCTTAAACCAACTTTTATGAATCACGGCTTGTGCCATTGGCGAGCCGCCGGCATGTTGGCTATAGCAAACTGAAAAAACAAAATTAAAAGTTTAGATCAAGGGGCTGTGAAGAATTGATGATTGTTTCATCGTTTCTTCACAGCCCCTTGAGCGAAACTTTTTTAATTATTTAATTGAATAAAGGATAAATAATTGTTGATAAATAATAGGATTTATCAACGCAGAAATACTCCGCCGTATCTGTATTCAGTTACAGCGGAGCTTTACATTACTGATATCAAGCGGATTTATGGCTTTTGTGTACGCTTCTTTGCAGCAAATGCAGCTGCACAGCCTGACACGACGATAACAAACATAATAGCCACTGGCATTGAATCACCTGTTCCGGGTACATTGTTGTCCACGTCAGTACTTGTATAATTTGTATTGCTGCCGGTCGTGGTCGTACTATTGACACTGCTTGTTTTACTGCTGATGTTGGTTGTACTATTAGCACTGCTTGTTTTACTGCTGTCATCGCTTTGAGGTTTACTGCTGTTAACCTGTTTGCTTTGCTCCGATGATTCCTGCTTTTTTTCTTCGTTCGTCACAAAAATACTGATTTCGAGCTCACCATCTGAGAAAACAAGCTTTAATGTGTTTTCACCGTCTGCAAGAGCTTTGCTTGCAAATTCACCGGAAAGTGTTACTGTGCCGTTTTCAAGTGTAACACCCTCTGTTTCATCAGTTCCGGCAAGACCGCCGCCAATGCGTATTGCTACCGTTTCAGACTCTGAGTTTGTTCTTATTACAATACTGTCTCCTGAACGATCCCAGTCAATGCTTGTATGTTCAGCCATTATTTTCTTTGGTTCTTCTTTCTGTACCTCATTTGTCACAAAAATACTGATTTCTATCTCGCCGTCGGAGAAAACAAGTCTTAATGTATTTTCACCGTCTTCAAGAACTTTGTTCGCAAATTCACCAGAAAGTATTAATGTGCCGTTTTCGAGTGTAACACTATCTGTTTCATCTGTTCCGGCAAGACCGCCGCCAATGCGTATTGCAACTGTTTCTGACTCGGAATTAGTTCTGATAACAATGCTGTCGCCTGAGCGATCCCATGTAATGCTTGTATGCTCAGCTGTTATGTTCTTTGGTTCTTCTGTTTTATATGTCAGACCAAAGCCTCTTTCATAAAGAATCGTATCGGTATAGCTGTAATCCTCGTCAAGCTGAGGAATATTTACAGGCAGCTTGGCTGTCGGTGCATCTTTCTCACTGAACATCATATAGAGTGCAGCAGGCATATTAGCACCGTATTTATCTATTTCCTTAACCTTATCCTCCGGGTCAACAGGCATTGATACCGCAAGATAAGCAAGCATTATTGCATCGGCTTTCTGGAAACGCGCAACATCGTATGGAAGGTTTACTGACATTACAATGAATTTTCCGCCCTTATTATGGATATCATCACAGATAGCATCCGCCATTTTTGCAATATCTCCTGACAAAGCATAAGCACCATAGATTTCAGACATAAAGATAACATTATCAGCCCCTTCGGTCTTGGGCATCATATCCTCAAGGGTTTTCTTTCTGTAGGAGTAGCTTTCTACAACTGCGCCCTCAGGCAGCTTGCCGTCCTTTGTCAGCTTTCTTACCGCATAATCCATAGGTATTGTCTCATCATCATAGGGAACAAGAATAACTGTCTTCTGGTTTGGTGTGGAAAGTGGGAGGGTATCATTATCATTTTTTACAAGGGTAATACACTTCTTCGCTATTTCCCATTCCTTATCATGTGTTTCCTTTGTGCCGACGTGATTTATTGCATATTCAACACGGCTTTCAATATCTGAGCCGTCATAAGGCGTCATAAGTCCGTTGTTTTCTTTAAGGGTAAGGATTCTTTCTACGGCTGCATTGATCTTTTCCATTGAGATATCGCCGTTATCAGCCATCTGAGCAAGAGTGGAAATATATGTATCAAGTTCCTCAAAGTCTGCCTTTGTGGTAGTTATGACAGGCATAAGCATGATATCCACGCCTGCTTCAATTGCAAGCTTAGCGGCATCATATTTATCAAAATGCTTTGAAATAGCATCCATTTCCATAGCATCGGTGATAACAACACCGTTATAGCCCATATCGCCGCGAAGAATACCGGTTATTATGGTTTTTGAAAGAGTAGCCGGAAGATAAATATCCTCGCCTGTCAGTTTGGATTTATATGTATTCTTTTCTATCTGAGGATACTGTATATGAGCCGTCATTATCATCTGAGTGCCGGCATTAATGCAAGCCTGAAATGGTATAAGCTCATTTTGCTTGATTTCGTCATAGCTTTTGTTGATAAGAGGTAAGCCGGTATGACTGTCTGTACCGGTATCGCCGTGACCAGGGAAATGCTTGAGGGTGGATATAACACCCGTTTCATTCAGAGCCTGAACAAAGGCTGCACCCTGTTCTGCAACGATCTGTGGATCATCTGAGAAGGACCGTACACCGATAACAGGATTTGCAGGATTATTGTTGACATCTACATCAGGTGCAAAATCCGCATTGATTCCGACTGCTGAAAGCTCGCTGCCGATTATTATTGCAGCTTCTTTTGTCAAATCAGTATCATTAGCTGCACCGAGAGCCATATTGCCCGGAGTGACTGTTCCTTGTCCCAGACGCGTAACATCGCCGCCCTCTTGGTCGATAGAGATTAGGAGTTGCGGACGGTCGCCGCCCTTT
>CACYDC010000060.1 GCA_902773025.1 uncultured Ruminococcus sp. | reverse complement strand
TAACAAAAATATCATCATTAATTGAATTATTGATAAGACGCCTAAACCTTTGCCAAGATTGAATCATAATACCAGATTTTTCTCTCTTTTTGTTTCCCTTACTGCAATACTCCTTTAATTCATCTTTAAAATTTTTCCAACTCAGATCGCCCTTGAATTCTGGCTCGTCATCAATCCAGTTTAAAATTGATGCAATTGTAAAATTGGGGTCATCAACATTAGAAAACAGCATATCTACTTTATCTATATCATGTTCAAATGTATATACAAAGTTGGCAGCTTGGTCGGAATTGAATTGCTCAGCCAACTCATCTGTAGACAACGCAGAATTAGCATACAATCTGTCCTTTTGCTGTCTGTAGGGATATAAATATTTCACATTTTCAAAAGGCTCACAGGGAATGCCTAAGTCTTGCCATTCTTTTCTTTGAGCGGAAGTAATCTTTTTGTTAGGCTGATGAATATGTAGCAAATCATCTCCCTTAACATTCATAACAATAATCGCAACGTCATCTTTGCATCTATACTGAATAGCTTTCAGCAAAAACATCACATAACTTGTTTTGGTCGCCAAACCGGAAATACCGGAAATATTCATATGTGCACCTTCAGGTCCAATTAGAAAATCTCCATTATATTTTATCGGTACAGAAACATTGTTTCCAGTTTTCATAAGTCCGGCTGGAATCGCTGTATCCTCATCAATAGTATCTAGTCCGAGAGCTACCTGTATATCTTTCTCATCAGCCGTATATACTTGAGAGCCTTCAAAAACAGGCATATAATTCTCTTTTGTATTATGAATAACAGATACCTTAGCAAAAGAGAGAGCCAGTCGTCGTGTCATAGGCGAAATATCAACGTTACCAAAATCTGAAGAAACATAGTTGCTAATATGACCTGTACCGTCTGTAATATGAAAAATGTCCTGTACGACCCCATAAGTAAAAGAGTCATCTAATCTATTGTGTACCCTAACTATATCAAACGGGCTTAAAATAGTATCATCAGACATCCAGAATTGAAATTCATCGCACGAAGAAGGAGACTTCTCTGTTGCAGATACTTTTCCTATCAGTTTTCTCATTTTATATCTCCTTATCACTTAAAATCTCTTTTAAAATTATTAATAAATACAAGGTCGCTTTCAAATGTTGACTTAATAAGTGTTTCTGTCAAATAAATAGGATATAAATGACTTGCCCAGCGGACATCTCGTCCATAGCATGTTGGTGAACACTCATTAAGCAAAGAAATTGAAATTGTATCTACAACATCAGTAGGAATTCCGCTATCGTAATAATCCTCTAAAGCCATCTTCTCAATTTTGATTATTCCTTCGAGCGGATTTGTCATTTGTCTTTTGGGTCTGATTCGTAAATACCATACACCAAATCTTCTGTTTCGATCGTTTTCCTTGAGAAAAACCGGAGTGCGTTCACCGTATTCAAGATTAATTAATTGTGCTCCTATCTGCTTACCGCCTCGTTTAGCCTTATTAGACGCCGGAAGCATAGGGTTAAAGCTCTTTGAAACACCAATTACATTATAAAACATATCAGCAAACGCAGATTTGCCGGTATCCTGACGAAGGAATTGTAAGGGACCATCAACAACAAGCATTTTATCGGTATCTAAGACTTCAGACTTTACCATATCCGAAAGAATCTTTATTTCCATATCGTGCATCATTGAATTTGCTTTTGCAATAGCGGCATTGACAGGAACATTATGCTTCAATTGTTCAAAGCGATAATTAACTACCTCTAAATTCATTTCTTTTGCTGCTTTTGTTCGCATTATTCTCAGTTGTATTTCCTGAAAATCTTCATCATTTACTTTATCACATAATAACAACAGATTCTTTTGCTTAATAGTCTGATACGAATGCAGCTTCTTTCTCGCATCTCTTTCTGTACATCCTGCCCTTATTTGAGCAACCACAACCGGGTATATCTTACTTCCATCAATAACAATATCCCCTATTTTGTAGGTGCGACGTGAACCATCCATAAAAAATGCAAAATTTGAAAATGTTCTATCTTCAAATGTAAGATCATATTTATGTTTTTTTGATTTGTCAGTCTCAAACGGCTCTACTCCTGCTCTGATTTCATCCCCCTCATCCTGGTATGGGTCTTGATAATAATGATCCAGATCAAGGCTCTCATTCTGATAAAGTGCGAGGTCGCATTTTTTGAAAATATCGTTTAATGTAGGCATAAAATCCTCCAAAAGATTTGTTTTGATGCTAATATTCAATTATCAGGGATGAATTCCAGAATTTCGTAAATAGAGGAAGTAAATACCCGACTAATCTTTGCCAACACTTCCGTTGAAACATCCTTTCCACGTGTTAGCTGTTCAAAAGCATAATGTGTATACCGGATTCGCGCTCCAGATCGCTCTTTTTCAAATCCTTATCAATCAAAAGTTTCTAAAGATTTTTATATCTAACCGCCATATGGCACATTCAAAAGCCATTTTAACAAATACATTATATTCTTTTTTATATAATATTTCAATATTTTTTGATGAATTACATCAAAACGTAATCATACCTGCAAAAACTAATTCAATCGCTTTTCTCTGGACTTTTTACCTCATCTGTGGTATTGTGTCTTGCTGAGAAAGCGAGGTGAACACAATGACCACTCTGGAAGATTTTTATTACGGGAATATCATTCCACATGAAAATCCAATCATCAAGGGCAGCGAGTATG
>CACYDC010000059.1 GCA_902773025.1 uncultured Ruminococcus sp. | reverse complement strand
TTTCATCATAAATTATACCAAATTTAAGTCAAAATTGCAAGTATTACACCAATTTTATACATTTATAACAATGCAGTTTAACTTTTCAATTTTTATTTGTCGAGCATATAAAGAAGGGCATTACAGATAGCCGCCGCTACTGTACTTCCGCCTTTTCTTCCCATTGCGGCGATACACGGGATGCCGGACTTTACAAGCATCTCCTTTGACTGCACAACGTTGACAAACCCCACAGGAGCACCTATCACAAGCTTTGGAACAAATGTTCCGTTTTTTATATGTTCGCAAAGACGTATAAGAGCGGTCGGAGCATTGCCGACAGCGTAAATTACAGGACGGCCGATAAGTGCCGCTTTATCAACGGATGCCACGGCACGGGTCGTTCCGTTTTTCTTAGCCGCTTCGATAATATCTTCATCCGCCATAAAGCATTCGCATTCACAGCCGTGACGTTTGAGTGCAGATTTATTTATACCCGACTTAGCCATGTTGGTGTCGGTAACGATAAGCGCTCCCTTCGATAAAGTATCAAGAGCTATATCTACGGCATTTTCGGAAAAGAAAAGATTATCAAGATAATCGAAATCAGCTGTGGTGTGGATACAGCGAAGGATTATAGGCTTCAGCTTTTCGGGTATGGGCTCATCTATCTCGCTTTCGATCATCTCAAAACTGCGGCGCTCTATCTCGTTCGGTAATACATATTCAAGTTCCATTATGTTCCCTCATTATTCTGTATATTTGCCGGATATCAAGGTTTTCCCTTACATTCCTGCTTAGTATATCAAGCTGTGTCTCACGGTATTCGTTTCGGTCGATACAGCCGCCCGTGTAAGTCAGGCCCTTTGCTTCATATAGTTTTTTTACCAGCCGTCCGCACACATCGGCGCTGTCAAAGATACCGTGTACGTAGCAGCCTGCGGCATTATTGTTGAAGCTGCCTCCGCAGGAAGTGAGTGGTGTGCCGTTATCGGAAGTTTCACCCATGTGTATCTCGTAGCCGTAAAACGACGCACCCGATAAACACGAGAAAAAGCCCAAAACATCGCTGAAAGTACCGACTGTTCTTCTCTGGGTCTTCTCGTTTTTAAAAACGGTCTCAGTGTTTAAAATACCAAGACCGTAAACAGTCCCGCCGCATTCGGTATTGTCGGGGTCGGAAATGGTTTTGCCCATTATCTGATAACCGCCGCAGATGCCGAAAATGGGAATGTCCGCATCAAAACAATGCTTTATATGTTCGGCAAGACCTGTTCGTTTTAGCCAGTTCATGTCTGAGATCGTACTTTTTGTACCCGGAATAATTATAAGGTCGGGATCACCTAACTCGGTCACTTTTGAAACAAATCTGACCGAAACACCGTCATACTGTGAGAAAACATCAAAGTCGGTGAAGTTTGATATCTTTGGAAGCTTTATCACGGCAATATCAATTATGCCGTCAAAGCTTCGGTCCGTAAGCTTATGAGAAAGGCTGTCCTCATCTTCAAGGTCACAGTTGATATACGGAATAACGCCGAGCACAGGCTTATTTGTCAGGTCTTCAAGTATTTTTATCCCGTCATTGAAAAGCGTCTTATCACCGCGGAATTTATTGATAATAATACCTTTCACAAATGATCTTTCGTCCTTCTCCAGAAGTTCGAGAGTACCGACTATCTGCGCAAAAACGCCTCCTCGGTCAATATCTCCGACTAAAATAACAGGCGAATTTGTAAGCTTCGCAACGCCCATATTAACAATGTCGTCTTTTTTAAGGTTGAGCTCAACAGGGCTTCCCGCACCTTCGATAACGATAATATCGTGTTTCTCACAGAGCATATTGTAAGCTGACAAAATGTCGGGGATAAGCTTGGTCTTGTATTTGAAATAATCGGCAGCTTTCATATTGAACAGCACTTTCCCGTTGACTATGACCTGCGAGCCGATGTCGGTAGTGGGCTTTAAAAGTATAGGATTCATAAGCGGTGAAGGCTCGATGCCTGCCGCCATTGCCTGCAATGCCTGTGCCCTTCCTATCTCAAAGCCGTCATGGGTCACAAACGAATTAAGCGCCATATTCTGTGATTTAAAAGGCGACGGAGAATGTCCGTCCTCTTTGAAAATACGGCAGAGCGCCGCTGTGATAAAACTTTTTCCAACGTCGGACATTGTGCCCTGAAGCATCATTGAATCAGACATCCAGCACCTCCCTCAGCGCTTTTACAAGTAATAAGTTCTCTTCATGAGATTTTACGGCAATACGGTAAAATCCTTTTTCTAAACCATTAAAATTTGAACAGTCACGGATAAGGATATTTTTTTTTAAAAGCATATCATATAAATCATGATGTGTTTTGAAAAGAATAAAATTAGCATCGGATGAGAATGCTTTGATACCAATTGAATCTAATTGCGTAATCATAAATTCACATTCTTTTTTTATAAATGAAGAAATATTCTCCTTAGTCATCGTATTATTTTCATCTGTGTATTCGCAGATAGCCGCAATGCCTGCGGCTTGTGCGGGAACAGAAACGCTCCAGTACTGACCTGTGTTTTTTATAATTCCAGCATTTTCCTCAGAGCCGCAAAGCACGTAACCAAGCCGTATTCCCGGCATAGCAAAAAACTTTGTGAAGGCTTTTAAAATAATACATTTTGAGTTAAGGAAGTTTTTCAGACTGCATCTGTCACTGTCAACAGTAAGATCAATGAAACATTCATCGCAGACAAGAAGTATATTTTTTTCCATACAAATATCGGATATTTCTTTTAAGATATAGGGAGAGATAAGCTTTCCTGTGGGGTTGTTGGGAGTGCAGAGAAAAATAATATCGGGAGTTTTATTATTTATAAGATCAATTATTTCATGAGTGATAAAAAAATCATTTTCCTCATGTAAAATATACTCGTAAACATTACAGCCCACCTCGGATAAAGCCTTTTTATACTCCGAAAAAGTTGGTGCGCATATGACAGCACTTTTCGGCTTGAATGCGTGGACTATCCGGTATATGAGGTCTGCCGCACCGTTTCCGCAAACGATTTTTTCCGCAGGATGATTTTCAAAAATAGATATTTTATTTCTTAGTTCCGTACATTCAGGATCGGGGTAATTATTGATATTATCTATTGAATCGATAATCGCTTTATGTATCCTATCGGACACTTTAAAGGGAGAAATATTTGCGGAAAAATCAAGTATGTTTTTATTCTGATAAATATTTCCGCCATGCTCAGAAACCAAAAAAAACACCTCCGATAATACACTTTATCACAGATAAAACTATAAGCATAAGAACAGAGGAAGAATACATGAGTTTATTTGCTCTTTTTATATCCTCATTCTCTATTTTCCTGTCAGAATCACCGATATACGGTTTACGGCAAAGCTTCCCGAAATAATAAGCATCGCCTGCCAGACGGATATGCAAAGCACCTGCGCAGGCAGACTCGGTCTGTGCAGAATTGGGACTTGCGTGATTAAAGCGGTCCCGCCTCCAGATACGAAACGCATTTTTTTGATCGGCTTTTACAAGCGGAGAAACAACTATCATAAAAACAGCCGTGAGCCGTGAAGGGATAAAATTCATAATATCATCAAGTTTGGCTGCGAACCTTCCGAGCTCTGAGTATTTCTCATTTTTATATCCTATCATTGAATCGAGAGTGTTGACCGATTTATAAAAACAGCCTGCCGCCGCACCGCCGACTGCGATAAACAAAAGCGGTGCAGTTACCCCGTCTGAAGAATTTTCTGCGACCGTTTCCACCGCCGCTTTTATTATGCCTTCTCTGTCAAGACTTTCAGTATCACGTCCGACTATCATAGATACGGCTTTTCTCGCTTCTTCGATATCCTCTTTTTTTATTGCGGTATACACTTTCATGCTTTCCTTATATAAACATTTGGCGGCAAAAAAATAGTAGCAAAGGATACTTTCAATTATAAGCCCCAAAAACAAATTTATCTTGTAAGAAACAAGAAGAACTAAAAAAGATATTATCGTGGGTAGGAAAATGACCGTTAGTGAAAGAAAAACACCGCCTGCAAATAAATTATCAAAATGTTTTCTGACCTTTTTTTCAAGAAAACTTATCATTTTCCCTATGAGCCTTATAGGATGGGGCAAATTGTACGGATCACCTATAAAACTGTCAAGAATAAATCCCAGTATCATTGGTATCACAGGTATTAAAAATCTCATATCAGCTCCAGAACAATTAGTTTATTACCGTCATATCCGCAAATATAACCGTGTCCATTTTCGCAGTGCCAGTCATAAAAAGGCTTTTCAGGAACAGCATATTTTTCCATTATCGACATTATCGTACCGCCGTGGACAATAAGGGCAAGAGATGAATTTCGGCTGTGCTCTTCGATAATTTCATTAAACGTATCGATACATCTTTCTTTGAATCCGCAGGGAGATTCACCGTTCGGGAAAGGCAGTGTACCGCCGCTGTCTATCCATTTCTGATAATACGGGTCTGCTGATAACTCAACATGATCTTTATTTTCAAAGTCACCGAAATCACACTCACGAAAGCCATTTTTTATCACGTTTTTTTTATGGGGATATATGATATCTGCGGTCTGCATACAGCGTTTCATGGGACTTGAAATGACTATTTCGCAATCGGGATATCTGTTTTCTTTAAGTTCATCAATGCCCATATCACAAAGCTGCTGGTCGGTCGAACCTATATATTTTTTCTCGATATTTCCTTGTGTCTTTCCATGACGGATAAGTATTATTTTCATAGTCACTCCTTCAGAAAGGTCGGTATACCGCATATAATACGTATTACCTTCTCTGCTTTTTCGGCAAGTATACAGCCGCATCTGCCAACGTTTTCACGCCATTCACGCTCGCATTTATCCATCGGGACAATGCCGCATCCTATCTCGTTCATGGTCAATATCACTTCTTTGTTTTCACTGCACAGTCTTTTTGTCATATCTATAGGGTCTATATTATCCGCCATCATTTTTTTTACAAGGAGATGATAATCGGGTATCATTGCTGAAGTGAAAATATCATTGATATCGTCACTTCCAAATACAGCTCTTTCGTCGATATCGTAATTATTCATAGCATATTCTTTTTTTCCCTGATAGGCACCGCCTATAATTAATATCATAAAAACACCTCGATAAGCTTAGATGAAACAATGACCACTGCAAGAAACAACAGCTCTGTTACCTGTAAAAACCAGCCGCAAAGATCGCCCGTAATACCTCCGAACGAATCGTACGACATCTTTCGGAATAAAATAAATGCAGCAGAAAGAGCAGCGACTGTCGCCGCAGCAGTAAGCGGTGATAAATAAAAAAATACCGTAAAACACAAAACAACATAGATTATTTCCATTATTACCGTTATCCTTTTTTCAAGCGGTCTTGTAAAAAAAGAAAGTGAACTTTTTTCTTTTGCCGGTTTTAAAAAAATGACCGAAAAAGAACTGAGTACCCGCGACAAAACAAATCCCAAAGATATGATTACTGTTTTAGAAAGCGTATCCGCCTGTGTGAACAGACCGAACTGAAGGAGAAAATATAAAACAGAATATATCAT